>CATLBO010000081.1 GCA_949879025.1 uncultured Hungatella sp.
GTCTAAATCCCCGCAGTCCACAGGCAATTCTGCATTTTCATAGCGATTGATCCCCTGCTCCATCCCATAATCCACCACCAGCCTGGTATTTCCGCACTCAAGGTAATGGCAGCTTCCGGTCACTTCATGGTCCGCTCCGATGAACATTAATTTCATGTCGTACCTCCTTTGTTTTTGACCACAAACCACTGGCAGGCCCTTGCCCTCCCTTCCCTAAAAATATAGCAACACCCTGTCTTTTGGCACCATGCTTTCGTTTTCTCACCTGCTGTAGTTTGTGTAAAGTAATCATATTGGTAAAATTTCCAGATTTTAATGGTTTTATCTTACCATGTTTCTGTCAATATTGCAACAATAAGCAAAATATTTCCCATTTTCTCCTCAGGACAATAAACACTTAGACATGGGAACTATTCAAACCTGACAATCTCCTTTTTAAGCCTTTTCATAATTTTCTTCTCCAGCCTGGATATATAGGACTGGGAGATCCCAAGCAGGTCCGCCACTTCCTTCTGGGTCATCTCTTCCCCGTCCTCGTTGGTCAGCCCATACCTTAATTCCACAATCTTTCTTTCCCTTGGGCTAAGTCTGCTGATAGCCAGATTCAAAAGGTCTTTCTCTGTCTCATACTCCAGATCCCGATAGATCACGTCCTCATCCGTCCCCAAAACGTCCGATAAAAGCAGTTCGTTCCCATCCCAGTCCACATTCAGCGGCTCGTCTATGGATACCTCCATTTTTGTCTTGTTATTTCTTCTTAAATACATAAGAATCTCATTTTCAATGCATCTGGACGCATAAGTGGCCAGCTTAATGTTCTTTCCCGGATTAAATGTGTTAATCGCTTTAATCAGCCCAATAGTTCCAATGGAGATCAGATCCTCAACCCCTACACTGGTATTGTCAAATTTCTTTGCTATGTACACCACCAGACGGAGATTGTGCTCAATAAGCGCAGACTTTGCTTCTTCCGCTTCCTGTGTCCCCAGCTTTTCAATGTATCTTGCCTCTTCCTCGTTATCCAAAGGCGCCGGCAGAATATCTGCACCGCCGATATAGTGCACCTCTCCCTCACGCTGAAACAGCATGGTCCTGAAACTGGGCACTGTTTTAAATTGAAAACGATTTGGTATGGATACTTTAATGACCACTTGCAATTCCTCCTTCTTTTTCCTCCCTGATGGTTGTCTCTCCATAAAGCAGCACCTGATATCCTCCTTTTTTAGAGAGGCCGTAAGGCGCTTTTGCTATCCACGGAGTATCAATCCTGATTTTGCCGCCGTTATGCATAATCTCCATTCTCTCAATCCGGATTCCTTCCATTACACCATAAGGATTCCCAATAGTGTGGTAAGGAATCATCACTCTCTCCCCTTTAGAATCCTCAAACATGCAAAAAACCTGCTGCGCCACAATATGTACGCCCTGCCTGCTTCCTGGTTCTGTCAGGCAGTTTCCCGTGTCCAGGTATCCTGTGGCTTCCACGGTCACTCTGCCGTCAGACAGAACCAGGGGGTAAAGATTCCGTCTCTCTCTGCGCACCTCATCCCCAAACTGCCATACCCCCAAAACCAGAAAAAAAGTGCCTGCTGCCAGAAACACCCATAAAAGCATAGGCATCACATAAACGCTTTCCCCTGAAAGAACCTTCAAAAAATAAAATCCTGCTCTGGTATATCGCAGTATAAGCTCCATGGCCCCGCCAGCCCCAATTGCCAGCATGAAAAGGGTTCCTGTCTCCTTTACAAGTTCCCTCCAGCCTGGCCACCCAAAGGCGGCCAGAACCATCAAAAGGGCAGATCCAAAAGAGAAAGCAGCAAAAAAACCCCCTGGGATTTGGGGGCAAAAAATTTCCAAACACCCAAAAAGCCCTCCCAGAACCGCCCCAAACCCAAGGCGTCTGTATGAAGCCGCTTTCTTCAAAATCCTTTTCAAGAGTATGAGCAGAAGCAGATCCATAAAAAAATTCACGAAAAATATAATGTCTATGTACAGGTCAAGATCCACGCACCTGTTCTCACCTCCTGCCTTGCAGGCCTATTATAGAAAATTATTCCGGAAAAATTTGTCAAAACCAGGAAAATGACAAAGAAAATTTATCGGGGGAAAAAAACAGAAAACGACATAGAAAAAACTGGATAAACTTGTGAAACATAAGCAAAAAGACTCATCATGCAATCGTTTTGCATCTGATGAGCCAATATATCATTTCCCTCCACTGCAACGGGGAGTCTTCCTCAATTCCTGCTGAAATTCAAAAAAGATATCGCAAAACGTACAGGCTTCGCCCGCCGCTCCACGATATCCCTATTAACCGCAGTATCTTAACATGAACCTGGATAACCTCTGTCCGGTTCCTACCGTCTGTTATTATTATTCCTTAAAAAGTCAGGTATGCTAATATCCTTCACATTCACATTAGGCCTGTAAGGCGTTCCCGGCTGCGGCGGAACCTGATTTGGCCCAGGCTGCTGCCCGCCCATGCCGCCCTGCTGGGGAGGCACCTGTCTCTGGTTCCCGCCTGGCACAGTGCGCAAAGGCGGCTGCCCCTGTGGCGCAGCAGGCCTGCCTGTATTATAACCCTGGTTCACCGGAGCAGCAGCTGCTGCCTCCGCCTGGGCTTTCTGCCGGTTGAAAGAATTAAATCCTGACATAGCTCCTGATACATTAGTTGCCGCTGACGGCACATGTCCGTCAAGACCAGTGGCAATAACCGTAATAACAGCCTCGTCCTGGGCACTTTCGTCGTACATGGCGCCGAAAATAATATTGGCTTCCTCTCCTGCCAATTCCTGTACATAGCTTGCGGCCTCATTGGCTTCAATAAGGCTGATATCTCCTGAAATATTGATAATTACATGGGAAGCCCCTTCGATGGTAGTCTCCAAAAGCGGGCTGGACACAGCCTGTTTTACGGCTTCCACTGCCTTTTCGTCTCCCTTTGCCCTGCCGATGCCGATGTGGGCGATTCCCTTGTCAATCATAACGGTCTGGACATCCGCAAAGTCCAGATTAATAAGGCCCGGCACATTGATCAAATCTGTAATCCCCTGAACAGCCTGCTGAAGAACCTCGTCAGCTTTTTTCAGGGCATCCGGCATAGTAGTCCTGCGATCCACGATCTCTAAAAGCTTGTCATTGGGAATAACGATCAGAGTATCTACGCTCTCTTTCAGACGCTCGATTCCTTGAAGGGCATTGGTCATCCGGGTTCTGGCCTCAAACTTAAACGGCTTTGTCACCACGCCTACCGTAAGAATGCCCATGTCCTTGGCAATCTTTGCCACTACAGGAGCGGCTCCCGTTCCGGTACCGCCGCCCATGCCGCAGGTAACAAACACCATGTCGGCTCCCTTAAGGGCCTGAGCCAGTTCCTCAGAACTTTCCTCAGCTGCCTTCTCGCCGATATCCGGCCTTGCGCCTGCTCCCAGTCCTTTGGTAAGCTTCTCGCCGATCTGCATGGCAGTGGGGGCTTTGCAGAAGCCAAGGGCCTGCTTGTCCGTATTGACTCCGATAAATTCAACTCCTGCAATATTTTCGTCAATCATGCGGTTCACCGCATTATTCCCTGCGCCGCCTACGCCTACCACTATGATCCGTGCCGTATTCTCGGCCTCATTTATCTTAATCTCTAACAAGATACTTCCTCCTTCAACCTATCGATAATCTCTGCTTTTCCCTATGTAAATCCATGATGTCTTCTTTGCAGACGCAAGCAGCCCATCTGCTTTTGGACAGGATATACCTTTGCCTCTTGGAGCATCCTCCAATACGCTTCCCGTAAAAATGTGCTGATGCGAAAAAGGGAGGCGTTCATAGCCTGTCCTGCCTGGGCATAAACGAACCTACCTAATACTATATTTTATTTCCCTTAAAATATCAACTGTTTTTTTTAACTTTTTAGGAGTTTAGGAGTTCTTCTTGAAGGTATACGCCATCTGATTATTGGACGGGTCATATGTATCAAGATACAACGTTCCTTTAAGGCCGTCCAGTTCCGGCATCATATTTGACAGCCTCAATATTTTACCGTCAATATTAGATTTGTCTCCCAAAACCACCTCCAGCTCCTCCATATAAAGCGTGGCATCCCCCTTTCTGTCATACTGTATTCTGTTGACTTTCAGATCATAGGTGGACAAAACCTGCGTTAAAATCAGGATCTGCCCGAAAATGTCTTCGTCTGCCACAGGAAGCGGCTTATGCAGAACGATCTGCCCGTATTCCAGCCCTGCGATCCTGGGGATGCCTTCCACCTCCTCATTAGTACTCTCCACAATAATTCCGTCCTTGTCAAAATACATGCAGCTGCTCATATAGGTTACATAACCTACCACGCTTTTCTCGTGAACAATGATTTCCACTTCGAAAGGTCCTCGGAACACCAGCTGATAGTCTTCCACAAAGGGAATCTGCTGATGTTCCACAAGCTTATCCTTTCCATAACAATACAATGTGTTTCTGTCCTTCTTGGTTTTAAAGATCATATCCACCAGTTCCTGGCTGGTGTACTGGTTGTTGCCGCTTACTGTCACTTGACGTATTGTTAATGACATGGCAGCAATTCCAAGAGTAAGCCCTACGGCGGCAACCCACAAAAGGGCAGCCCTGGGCCTTTTCATTTTTAAATTTCTCATGATTCTCTCCGTATACTGCCCCCCAGATTCCGTAAATCCCGACAGATGTCTTCATATCCCCGAAAGATATGGTGACAGTCTGTAATTCTGGTTTCTCCATCTGCCCTGAGCCCTGCAACCACCAGAGCCGCACCGCCTCGCAGGTCGCAGGCTCTCACTGACGTTCCTTTTAAAGAGCCGTTTCCTGTAATGCGGGCTTCGCTTCCTTCTATTATAATCTCTGCGCCCATTTTATGCAATTGTTTTGCAGTGGCAAATCTTCCCTCAAATACCGTTTCCTTCAAGTGCCCCTTTCCACTTCCCACAGCCAAAAGCACCATGGCCATAGACTGTAAATCTGTGGGAAATCCAGGATACGGGCTGGTGATAATAGAAATGCCTTTGGGTCGTTTTTCCATTTTTATTTCTGTTATGTCCCCAGTTACCCGGATGTCTGCCCCCATATTTTGCATAGTATTCAAAACGCAGCCAAGATGCTGGGGGCTTCCCCTGCGAAAGGCAGCCTCTCCGCCTGCTGCCATTACCGCTGAAAGGTAAGTTCCCGTTACAATCCGGTCTCCTGGTACCTTGTATTCTGTATCATGCAGCTCATCTGTCCCCTGTATGGCCAGCCTTGAGGTTCCGATACCTTTTATATCCGCCCCCAAGGCACAAAGCAGCCCACACCATGCAGCAATCTCTGGTTCCATGGCTGCGCCTTCTAAAATTGTAGTTCCCTTTGCTTTTACCGCTGCCAGAATCACGTTTTCTGTGGCTCCCACGCTGGGATAGGAAAGCGTAATCTCTGCGCCCCTAAGCCCCCGGGTCCTGGCAATGATCATTTCATTATTCTCCCCAATCTCTGCACCCATGTGCTTAAGAGCCGTCAGATGCAAGTCAATAGGCCTGCTTCCGATGGAACATCCTCCGGGATAATAGGCCTCTCCTTCCATGCACCTTCCCAGAAGGGCGCCTAAAACCACAATTGATGACCGCATGGCCGTTCCGCTTTCCCTGGGGATTCTGGCTGTCTTTATATGCTTGGCGTCAATGACCAGCGTGTGCCCGTTCCGGCTGCAGACGCATCCCAAAGACTCTAATATCCCCATCATACAGAAAACGTCCTGTATTATGGGGACATATTTCAATACTGTAGTGCCTTTATGAAGCAATGCAGCTGCCATCATAGGCAGCGCAGCATTTTTCGACCCCTGAATCTCGATCTCACCTTTTAGCGGACAGTAACCCTGGACTACAATCGCAGACAACCTGTTCCCTCCTTGGGTTTCCTATATACTATCCTATGTAAATTCCGCCTGTCTGTTGCACGTTTTTTCCCCATGCATTCTGCCTTGTTCCAATGTTTTCCCTGGCTGTCTCTCATGCTACCGTTCCAATTTAATCTGATTGGACACACTGAGCACCATGCCCATTTCAATCATTAAAAACAGCACGGAAGTGCCTCCATAACTGATAAAAGGCAATGTAATCCCTGTATTGGGGATCGTATTGGTAACCACCGCAATATTCAAAATTACCTGAATGGCAATATGAGCCATGACTCCCACCACCAGCAGCGCCCCGAACAGATCCGGCGCATTGCCGGCAATCAGCAAAAACCTGTATATCATAAACACAAAAAGAAAAATAACAAGACATGCCCCAAAAAGTCCCAGTTCCTCGCAGATAATGGAAAATATCATATCATTTTGGGATTCAGGTACAAATCCCAGCTTCTGAATGCTCTCTCCAAGCCCTTTTCCAAACAGCCCTCCTGATCCGATGGCATAAAGGCCCTGCAGCACCTGGTAGCCGCCTGTAGAGGGATATGCCTCCGGATTCAGCCACACATTAATCCGGTTTAACTGATATGGCTTTAAAATTTTCATGGCTGTCAGCGCATGGCCAATGGGCCCGGCAAAAATAAGCATGAAAGCAGCTGCCAGCACGCACAAGGCATAAGGCAGCCTTTTCTTGCTGGCCACAAACATCATAACAAACCCGATACCTACAATGATAATACCGGAGCTTAGATTGTTGGCAGCTACGATTCCCGCCAACGGAACCACAATGAGCACCGCCCTGGCCACCCCGGCAATCCTGTCTACATCCCTTCCGATTCTGGTAATGAGAACAGCCATGGCTACAATAACCGTAATTTTAACTAATTCCGTAGGCTGAAAGCTTAAAGGCCCCACTCCAAGCCACCGCTTTTTACCGTTAACCTCCCTGCCAAACAGGCTTACTGCGATCATAAGTCCCCAGGATACCAGAATAGCCAGCCGGGAAAACCTGGCGTACCAATGATAATCCATTCTGGAAATCAGAATCATAAGGAAAAATCCACCCAGTGCAATGCTTGCCTGCCTGGTCATAAAATATCCTGCATTTCCTTCATAATTGATCTGCGCCATATAGGAGCTGCTGCTGTATATCATTACTAATCCAAAAATCGTAAGAAACACGACGGTGAACAGAAGGCTGTAATCATAAAACCGCCTTACTTTCTTCTTCTTTTTTTTGGGCAAAACAGCCTCCTTCCTACCAGCCCTTTCCTTTGCTGCCTTCAAAGCCAAATCTCACAATCTGCCATGTGTTGTTCCTCCTGACAATTGCTTTTCCATTTGGCCGGCGGCTTTTTAGAAGGTTGACAGCCATCACAGATTTCTGACGCACTCTTTGAAAATCCTTCCCCGCTCCTCATAATTCCGGAACATTCCCCAGCTTGCGCAAGCCGGGGAAAGCAGGACATAATCTCCCATATTGGCATAAGAGGCGCACACCCTTACAGCCTCGGACATATCCTCTGCATACATAATGTCCGTAAAGCCGTGTTCCTTTGCACACTCTGCAATTTTATCCCTGGTCTGGCCAATAAGCACCAAGTATTTAACCCGCCCTTCAAACTCTTCCACCCAGTCATCATACTTTGCCTCTTTGTCGTATCCCCCGGCAATAAGCAAGATTGGCCCTGGCATGGCGCGGATAGCCTGAATGGCTGCATCCGGGTTCGTTCCCTTCGAGTCATTGTAATACTTCACTCCTGAGCGTTCCAGCACAAACTCGATCCGATGCTCCACTGCCTTAAACGCCTTTACCGTCCGACGTATCCGGTCAATGGACACCCCCATGGCAGAACTGATGGCTATAGCTGCCATTACATTTTCATAATTATGCCGCCCAAGCAGCTTTAATTCCTTTACATTTACAATATCACTGATACGGCCATTGTGGGCAAAGCAGATCATGTCTCCGTCCAGATAGTACCCTTCGGCCAGGACTGTCCGGGAGCTAAAAAAAATCACTTTGCATCTGCGCTGTTCATTTTCCGGCGAGCCAAAAGCACGCAGCACCGGATCATCATAATTTAAGACGCAGATATCCTGTGCTTCCTGGTTCATGGTAATGCTTTCTTTCACTGCAATATAATTTTCCATGGTATGATGGCGGTTTAGATGATCCGGGGTAATATTCAAAATGGCGCTGACATCAGGCCTGAAATCCATGATAGTTTCCAGCTGGAAACTGGACACCTCCGCCACGATAATACTGGTATTTTCCGTCTCCAAAGCTATCTGCGTGTAAGGAATGCCGATATTCCCCACCACATACACGTCTTCATACTTAGACTTCATAATCTCGCCCACCAGAGCCGTGGTGGTCGTCTTTCCATTGGTCCCTGTAATAGCCGCCAAGCGCCCTCTGGAGCACTGATATGCCAGCTGGATTTCCCCCCAGATGGGAATCCGGGCAGCATCAAGCATTGCCACAAAGGGGGCTTCCAGAGAAATACCTGGGCTGATAATGCAAAGCTCTACTCCTGCCAAATCCTGCCGCTCCAGTTCCCCCAGCAAAATGGTAATCTTTGCATTCTCTTCAAACTCATTTCTTATCTTCTGTGCATCCAGGCCGGCGTTCCCGTCATAAAGGATCACCTCGCCGCCTTTATCCAGAAGAAGTCTTGCGGACGAGATCCCGCTGATCCCTGTTCCCGCCACCAGCACTTTCTGACTCCGGCTCATATTCCTTCCTCCTACAATCCTAAGTACGCTATTAAACAAAGAATGGCTGTGATAATGGAAAATACTGCCACCACCCGGGTCTCTGACCATCCGCACAGCTCAAAGTGATGATGGATGGGCGCCATTTTAAAGACCCTTTTTCCCCCTGTCTTTTTAAAATATGTCACCTGAATAATAACCGACAAAACTTCCACCAGATAGATCAGCCCGATAATAGGAATAAACAGGGGAATCTGCATCATACAGGCACTGGAAGCCACAAATCCCCCTAAAGCCAAAGAGCCTGTATCCCCCATAAACACCTTGGCTGGATACACATTAAACAGCAGAAACCCTAAAAGGCTTCCCACCACTGCTCCGGTTATTGGGCTGATGCCGCTTTTCTCCCCCAGGGAGATAATGGTCAGAAATGTGGCCACCAGTATGGTAACACTGGTACACAGCCCATCCAAGCCGTCAGTAAAGTTTACTCCGTTGTCTGTCCCAAGCATGACCACAAACACAAAAGGAACATATAAAATCCCGAAATTAAGGAAATACCCTCTCCCAAACCCTCCTGTAAAGGGT
The DNA here is from genome assembly GCA_949879025.1 of uncultured Hungatella sp. Lineage (GTDB taxonomy): Bacteria > Bacillota > Clostridia > Lachnospirales > Lachnospiraceae > UBA3402. Next base: position 9,206 of record CATLBO010000081.1, read on the forward strand.
ATCAGGGCGGCTGTCCCCACCTCCCCGGAATTTACCAGATAATAAGTAAATACTCCTGTAATGGCGATCTGCCCCAGAAGCTTCTGCTTTGGATTCAGCCCTTCCGAACGCTTCATGACAATCTTAATATAATCATCCAGAAAGCCAATAATGCCAAATCCCACAGTAACAAACAGCACTGGGATCATCTTAGGATAGTCCCGCAGATAAAACATGGATGTAATTATAATGCTTCCCAAAATAATCAGGCCGCCCATCGTAGGCGTTCCCGCTTTTTTTAAATGGGTCTGGGGGCCGTCGTCCCTGACCTGCTGCCCGAATTTCAGCTTGTGCAGAAAGGGAATCACAATAGGGCACAGGACAGCGCTGATTGCAAAAGCGATAATAATCGCAAGTATGGTTTCGTTAATCATATTGCACCTCAAATTCTTATGTATACCCAAAGGGCATCCCTTATTTTGCTCCTGCGGAGCGGGGCACTTCGTGCCTAAAAGTATGCTTTCATAGTATACGTCTTTTTGCGGGAATAATCAATCAAAGTTCCCGAAGCCTGAAGCAGTTTCTTCCACCTCTGCTTCTATTCCCAGATATGGCAAAATATTTTTAAACAGGTCTGCAATAACCGGAGCCGCAATGGTTCCTCCGTAATAAATTCCCACTGGCTCGTCAATGGTAACCAGCGCAATAACCTGAGGATTGTCTGCAGGGGCAAACCCCAGGAAGCTTGATATGTATTTTTTCAAGCTTCTGGGCAGCTTCTCCGAGGTAGCAGTCTTTCCTCCGATGCGGTAGCCAGGAAGGCAGGCTTTCTTTCCGCCGCCTTGGGCAACCACCTGTTCCAAAGCATACCGCATGGTTTCGCTGGTTTCCTTTGAAACGATGCCCTCCCTGACCGGATAGGAAAATTTCCGGATATTGGTACCATCTGGAGAGGCCGCCTGTATGCCGAAATGGGGCGTCACCCGTTTTCCCCCGTTTACAATGGATGCGGCCGTGGTAATCAGCTGAAGCGGCGTAATCTGGAAAGACTGTCCGAAAGACACTGTAGCCAGTTCCACAAGGCCCATATTTTCTTTCTTATGCATAATGGTGGATGCTTCTCCCGGAAGATCAATGCCTGTCTTTCCAAAAAGGCCAAACTGGGTGAAATAGTGATAGTATTGATCAACCCCCAGCCTCTGCCCCACATCAATAAATACCGGGTTGCAGGAATTCATAACAGCCTGGAGAAATGTTTCTGCGCCGTGGCCGCCTGCTTTGTGACACCGTATTCTCCGGTCCTCCACTACCCGAAACCCGGGACAGGAAAATTTGTCATCAAGTTTTACCGCTCCAGCTTCCAGCCCTGCTGCTGCCGTAATAATCTTAAAGGTAGACCCAGGCTCATACGTATCGTTTATGCTCGGGTTCCTCCACATCTGGTTCAGAAGATCCTGCTTTGACGCTGCTGTTCCCTCCTCAGGCTCCACATTCAGGGTAAATGGATCATTTAAGTCAAACTCCGGCACATTGACCATGGCAAGAATTTCCCCATTCTGAGGATTCATGACAATCATGGAAACCCTCTTTGCCTCTTTCTCTTCCATTACCTTATATGCTGCCTGCTGAGCATATGTCTGGATATTTACATCCAGGCTAATAGTCAGATCCGAACCTGATACAGGCTCTACCCTGTCCTCAAAAGCATTCTCAATTTCTACCCCTGCCGCATCCGCCTGCGTCAGTATTAAGCCGTTGGTACCCTTAAGCCATTCCTCATACACCACCTCCAGGCCTATGATTCCCTGGTTGTCTCCCCCTGTAAATCCTAAAACTTTGGAGGCGAGACTGCCCATGGGGTAATATCGCTTGTAATCTTCATCCACCTTAACGCCATCCAGCTGGTAACTCCTTATCTGATCCCCCAGTTCCTTATCCACATTGGTGGCTACGATTTCCCTGGCGCTGTACTTTTCTGCTTTCTTACGCACCTCATCCTCAGGAAGCCCTAGAGCCTGGGACAAAGTCTCTACCACTTTCTCCCTGTCAGTAATCTGATTGTATATTACAGATATGGTGCATACTGTCCGGTTTGTGGCAATTACCGTGCCGTTCCGATCCAAAATCTGCCCTCTGGCTGCTTTAATGGTCCTCTCTCTCTGATGCAGATCCTCTGCCATTTGGCTGTAGTGTTCCGATCGAAAAATCATCAGGTACACCAGCCGACCTACAAGGCCAGCCATGAGAAGGCAGGAGATCACCCACACCATGGTCATTTTTCCTCTGTGATGGGACTTGGTTTGAATCATGGACATTCACCAGGCAGGAACATTGGTATAATATATGAAGCTGCTTTTAAAATATGCCTTATCCTGTTGGAGCCGCCCTTGTCGTGCCTCCCGTCCCAGTTTCTGGCGCCTGGGCCGTCCCGCCGTCTCCTGATGCCTGAGTGTCTGCTTCTGTTCCGTCTCCGCCTTCCTGTGTAGATCCCGTGCCGCTTTCACTCTCTTCCCCTTCTCCGGTCTGATCAGCAGAAGTCTCCGCTGATGGAAGAGTCTCCGGCAGGCTTTCCTCTCCGGCGGGAAGATACGGCAAATCTGTCAGGATCGTGGAACCATCCTCCGCAGTTTCCGCCGGAGGAGCATTTTCATCTGTCTCGTAGGTGGGCTTTTCAGATTCTTCAGGATTTTCCTCCCCTTCAATCTGGTTAACCCCCTCGCTTTCCAGCATCTCTTCCTGAGTAAGGTCGCTTTCCTCATCATCCGTTTCCGGGAATACATTTAAATAAGGAAGAATATCCCCCATAACCTGAGAAAACACCCGGCTTGCATAGGAACTGCTGTCCTGTCTTTCCACGTTAGGCTCGTCAATAACCACATATACCAGCACCTGAGGGCGATCCGCCGGGGCAAAGCCGCAGAAAGACACTACATAATCCTCTTTATTCCGTCCAACCTTTTCAGCGGTGCCAGTCTTCCCACCTACCTCATATCCTTCTACCTGGGCGGCTTTTCCTGTTCCCTCTGCCACAGTGCGCCTTAAAGCTTCCCTCATAAACCTGCTGGTAGCATCCGACACGGTCTCCCGCACCAAAACGCCGTCATTTTTGCTGATAACAGCTCCGTTTTCATTGATAATCTGCTTTACCACATGGGGCTCATAATATGAACCGCCGTTAATCACCGATGCAAAAGCTGCCGCCATCTGTACCATGGTACAGTTAAAATTCTGGCCGAACGCATTGGTTGCAAGGCTGACAAGATCCATATTTTCCACACGGTATACCAAAGGCGCAGCATCCGCTTCTCCGGGCAGGTCTATTCCCGTCTTAAAGCCAAGATTAAACAAATCCTGATATTTTTTAAATGTCTTTCTTCCTTCCATAGATGCCATCTGCATCATGGCATCATTGCAGGACACAATGATGGTTTCCTCCACTGACAATTCGCCGTGGCCGCCTTTGGAATAGGCAGTGCATCGAATCTTATGAGGTTCTATATATTCATACCCGTCGCAGTTAAAATATGTGTGGGTCTGGAACACATTCTCCTCCAGCCCTGTTGCCACTGTAAGAACCTTAGCCGGGGAACCTGGTTCAAACGTATCACTGACGCAGAAATTCCTCCACATCTGGCTTAAGGCATTTACTTTCTCCTCATCGCTCATAGCGTCGATTTCTTCCTGGCTGTAGCTTTCGCTTAAATCTCTTGGATTATTCAGGTCATATTTAGCATTATCTGCCATGGCCAGAATCTCTCCATTGTTGGGATTCATCACCAGAATTCCGATATGCCTGCTGCCAGGATCTTCTTTCCACTGCTCGATCCGCTTCTCTACCAGCTGCTGTATGTAAATATCAATGGTAGACACTACCGTGCTTCCGTTTTGGGCCGGCTTTATCACCGTCTCCATATTGGAATCGTCGTTTAAATAACCGTATTCACGGCCATTAACGCCAATCAGGGTACTGTCATAATACTGCTCAATGCCTCCGTTGCCTACGCTTCCGTCGCCAGAGGTAAAGCCGATAACGCCGCAGGCCAAAGAGTCGTATGGATATACTCTTTTGTATTCATCCTCAAACCACACTCCCTTGATCCTCTTGCTGTCTCCGTTCTCTGCATTAGATTCATTGACAGATTTCTGCAAAGCTTCAAACTGTTCCTTCTTTTCATATGTCATCCTTCTTTCGTACCGAAGATACATGGAATCCCTGTGATCCAGAAGAGTCTCCAAAAGTTCTGTCCTGTCATAGCCGAACACCTCCACCAGGGCGTTTACCGTGGGGTCAAGGTATAGATCTTCATGGCTGTAGATCTGATCCGGGTCCAGTATCAGATTGTAAACCTTATCGCTGGTAGCCAGAAAAGTGCCGTTTCTGTCCACAATGTCACCTCTGCGGTAAGGAATGGTGCGGCTGTCGTAGGTAGAGCGCTGAGACAGTACAACTTTGGTATACTCTTCGTTTTTTTCCTTAACAATCCGGTACAGAACCAGGATTAATGCAAACAAAGCCAGCAAAATCACGCAAACCGTGAACGCCAGCTTTTTCTGCATGTGGGGCACAAACAAAGGCCCCTGGGAATGAGGCTGTCTGCCCTTCCCATCTGGCCTCTGATGTCTCTGTTTCTTTTTAGTAGGTCGGGATGTCTTCATACTGTCTTACAAACTCGCTTTCCGTCTGATGATACATGCGCACCTGGCCCTTGCCCGCATAAACCATGCCCAGTTCCTCTGTAGCCACCTTATATACATGATCCAGATCCACGGAAGTATTGATTCTGGTCTGCAAAGTGTCATTTTCCGCCCTCAGGGAGTCCAACTGCTTTTCCAGGGACTTAATGCGATCCATACGCCTGGTCATGGTTGTCTGCACCTGAAGGTAATTGATGCAGATAAACAGCGTACAGCATGAAGCCGCTACAAGCATAATCAGATAAGGCAGGTCAATCCGCAAAGCCTTCTGCTGGTTTCTTCTTACCTGATAATTCACTTTCCGGCGCTTTTCCTGGCCGGTTTTCTTTTCCTGAGGCAATGTATGCTCTTCCATCTTTCGGACCGCAGTACCATGAATATATGCCTGGCCGGCCTGAGCACCTTTCTGTCTTTCCGCCGGCCTGCGGGATTTGGATGAAGTATGCACCCTCTGGGAAGTTCTGTTTCCTGATGCCATACGCAACACTCCTTTCTATACTGCAAATCTAAAGCGTCTGGTTATTCCCTCTCAAAAATCCTTAATTTAGAGCTTTTGGATCGTTTATTCTTCAATAACTCCTCTTCACCGGGAACAATGGGCTTTTTGGTAATGATCCGGCCCTTGCTTTTGCGTCCGCACACACATACTGGAAAATCCGGCGGGCAGATACAAGGGTTTTCATTTTCCCGGAATCGGATTTTCACGATCCTGTCCTCAAGAGAATGAAAGGTAATAATGCACAGCCGTCCTCCCGGATTCAGCAAATCAATCATCGTGTCAATGGAATTTTCCAGCACCTCTAATTCATGATTTACTTCAATCCGTAACGCTTGAAATGTCCGCTTGGAAGGGTGTCCTCCCACAGCACGCATTTTAGCGGGTATGGCTGCCTTTATGATCTCTGTCAGTTCCCCCGTGGTCTTTACAGGGCTTTTCTCTCGCGCCTTTACAATATGCTTCGCAATATTCTTGGCAAATTTATCTTGGCCATAATCCCGGATGACTCTGTAAAGTTCTGCTTCCCCATACTCATTTACAATGTCAGCAGCTGTTATAGGGCCGTTTTTATCCATCCTCATATCCAAGGGCGCATCTTCCCTGTAAGTAAATCCCCTCTGAGGAGTATCCAGCTGGTAAGAAGACACTCCCAGATCCAGGCAGATTCCGTCCGCACCCGAAATATTAAGCGCCTCCAACACCTGCCTGATATGCTCATAGTTGTTTTTTACAATAGTAACTTTATCTTTATATTCCTTTAAGCGGTCTGAGGCCGCCTGTATGGCGTCCTCATCTTGGTCAATGCCAATAAGCCTGCCCTTATCTCCCAGGCTTTGGCACACCAGAAAGGCGTGGCCTCCTCCCCCCAATGTCCCGTCCACGTAGATGCCGTCAGGCCTGATGTTTAAGCCGTCCACGGTTTCATGAAGAAGCACTGACTGATGTTCAAATATCATATTCCAAGCCCTTCCATGTTTTCTGCAATCTCATCCACATCGTCATACACATTGGCCGAGATCCAGGATTCCTTGCTCCAGATTTCAATTCGGTTTCCCACTCCCACCATCACCGCCTCTTTCTCAATTTTTGCAAATTCCCTCAGCACTGCAGGAAGAAGTATCCTTCCCTGCTTGTCCACTTCGCACTGGGAAGCTCCGGCCAGGAAAAAGCGGGTGATCTTACGGGCATTGGCATTGGTCAGCGGCAAATTCTTCAGCTTTTCTTCCAGGATCTTCCATTCGGTGTTTTCATACACGAAAAGGCAGCCGTCCAGACCCTTCGTAACCACGAATTCATCTCCTAGCTGCTCCCGGAATTTGGAGGGAACAATCAAGCGTCCCTTTGCATCCACCGTATGATTGTATTCACCCATGAACATATGCAATCACCTGCTGTTACTCTCTATTGCCACATACTAACCACTTTACACCACTTTATACCACTTCTCACCACTTGTACTTTGATTTTAGTACAAAACAGGTGAAATAGCAAGGGCATTTTGAAAAATGGGACAAAAAAGAACGACCGTCTTTATTGCAAACAGCCGTTCTCTTCATCGTTCATTCTTATATTCTCAATATCCAGATTCAATATACTGCTCAATGAGGTGGTCCAGTTCCACACTGTTTTTGTAAATTTCCTCATAAGCATATTTCTCATCAATGCTCTTATCCAGAACAAGTCTGGCAGCCTCAATCCTCTTAACTAATTCGTCTTTTGAATACTCCATGTTGTTTCTCCTCTCTTGTGTCTGCCCTCTTTGTTTTCGCCGACGTCTATTCGCCTTAAGAGGTTATGCCTATTTTTTGCTTTCATTATTAATTTTAACCTTAAACGGGCTAAAAAGCAATTTGTTTTAATCGACATATTGCTCCATTTTTCGACATTTTGCCCCAAGAAGGCCGAAGCAGCGTCCTACGTTTATACCGACGCTTTTACGGCGGGGCTGCCTCTTTCCAGGCCTTTGGCCAAAAGCCGTCTTCGGGCTTTTGGCACTTCCGATTAAGCTCTGCAAAGGCTGAATATTTCCTCTTTTATTTCTCTGTCTTCTATGATATTCTATTATGAGTATTTTACTTCATTTTTAATATGAGCATTTACAGACAAGGAAGGTAAACACATGAAATTAGGTATCGTGGGCCTGCCCAACGTAGGCAAAAGTACATTATTTAACTCTCTCACCAAAGCCGGTGCAGAATCCGCCAACTATCCGTTCTGCACCATTGACCCGAATATCGGCGTAGTGCCGGTTCCTGACAGCCGGCTGAAGCTTCTTGGAGATTTCTATCATTCGAAAAAAGTGACTCCTGCAGTTATTGAATTTGTGGAC
>CATLBO010000082.1 GCA_949879025.1 uncultured Hungatella sp.
TATAGAAAAATAAAAGAACAGGCAGCCTTTTGTGAGCAAGCTCCCAACGGCTGCCTGCCCTTTTATTTTTCTGCACTGCTCATTGCCAGCGGGGAAAATTTATGCTATACTAAGTTGATATATTGAGTGCGGAACGGACGGTGAGACGGATGCTGAACGAGGACAGGATTAAATTGATGACCAGTATAGGAATGTTTGAGAAGCGGGAGGGGCAGAAGATTTTTCCGGTGTACCGGTTTTTTAAAAGCGACTATATCGGAAGACATATGCTCAGATCTTTTCTGGGATATACGTTCTGCTGGCTTCTGGGGACAGCCCTGGCGGTGCTGTACAAAGCGGAGGATTTTCTGTCTTCCCTGAATTTTAACGATATTGCCGGCTGCGGCAGGATGTATCTTGGGGCCTATCTCATGGGATTGGCAGCGTATCTGCTGATTACGTATGTGGTGTACTGGAGACGCTATGAGTATGCCAGCAGAGGAATGAAGGTCTATGTGGCGAAGCTGAAAAGACTGGAGAAACGCTATGAGATGCAGAGCAAAAACGGACAGGGAGGTAGAAAGGCATGATGGCTCTCCTGGAGTTCAGAGAAAAGTTAAGATCCTTTTACGGAAGATGCGATACGATTTTGATTCCGCTGATTAAATTTGCGGTGAGTCTGATTGCATTTTGGATATTAAACAGCAGCATCGGTTATATGGAAAAACTGAAAAATCCTGCAGTCTGGCTTTTGCTGTCCGCAGTCTGTTCTTTTCTGCCGTATGGCGTCATATCTTTTTTGGCAGGCGTTGTGCTGATTGCCCATATCAGCAGCGTTTCCCTGGAGATGGCATTGATTCTGGCAGTGATTCTGGTTATGGTGGCTATTCTTTACTACGGCTTTCAGCCAGGGGACAGCTACCTGCTTTTGCTGACGCCCATACTTTTCCAGTTTAAGATTCCATATGTGATCCCTCTTTTAGCAGGGTTGTCCGGCGGACTGACGGGGGTGATCCCTGTCAGCTGCGGCGTGTTTATTTACTATATCATCCAGTATGTTAAGCTGAACGCAGGGGTTCTGACCAATGATGCGGCACTGGATATTACCCAGAAATATGTGCAGATTATAAAGAATATGATGAACAATAATCTGATGATCTTGATGATTGCCGCTTTTGCAGCTGGAATTCTGACAGTATATCTGATTCGGATCTTGTCCATAGATTATGCATGGCATATAGCCATTGTGGCAGGAGCTATGGTGCAGCTGCTGGTGGTTTTCGTAGGCGACTTTATGTTTGACGTGTCAGTGCCGATGCTGGAGCTTATTATAGGCGTTGTAATTGCCATGATTGTTGCCGCAGTTTATAATTTTTTTGTGTTTGCGGTAGATTACAGCCGGACAGAGTATATCCAGTTTCAGGATGACGATTACTACTATTATGTAAAAGCGGTTCCAAAGATTACCGTGTCAGCCCAGGATGTTAAAGTGCAGAAGATCAATTCCACCAGAAACAGGCACAGGGAGTTTTAGCCAAGGGGCGGCATTGGGATATGGCGCCCAGGCAGGAGTGATTTTTGGAAATATTTGATAAAAGCAGGGGAAAGGGGGAGGTGAGAATATGGAAGATATTTTGGAAATGTTCCGCAGCTGGATGTCTTTTTTACCAAAGATTACATATATGAATATTGTGGAGATCATTATCATAGCGTTTTTAATCTACGAGATTCTTTTGTGGATTAAGAATACTAGGGCATGGACTCTTTTAAAGGGACTTGTTTTTATCCTGGTATTTGCCATATTGACATATCTTCTGAGACTGGATACCATTATGTGGATTCTGGAAAAGACGGCATTGGTGGCAACTACGGCGCTGGTAATCATCTTCCAGCCGGAACTGCGGAGGGCTTTGGAACAGCTGGGCAGCAAGAACCTGGTCACCATCCTGCTTCCTTTTGATGACACTAAACAGACAAATAATTTTTCGGAAAAAACCGTTAATGAACTGGTAAGGGCTTCGTTTGAAATGGCAAAGGTTAAGACGGGTGCCCTGATGGTCATCGAGAGAGGCGGTACATTAAAGGACATCGAGCGGACCGGCATTGAGGTTGACGGCGTGGTTACCAGCCAGCTTTTGATCAATATTTTTGAGCACAATACGCCGCTTCATGACGGCGCAGTGGTAATTCGCGGCAACCGGGTAGCTGCCGCCACCTGTTATCTGCCGCTTTCAGATAATGGCAGCATCAACAAGGCCCTGGGAACGAGACACCGGGCAGCCGTAGGCATCAGTGAGGTTACGGACAGTCTTACTATCATTGTTTCGGAAGAGACGGGACGAGTATCTCTGGCGGAACACGGCGCCCTGAGGAGAATTGATGATGCGGACTCCCTGAGCCGGGAGCTAAAGGGGCTTTTAGTGCAGGAGGAATCCGGCAGCCGGTTCAAGCTGTGGAAGGGAAGGCAGAAAGATGAAAGAAAAACTGACAAATAATCTGGGACTGAAAGCTCTGTCCGTTGCCCTGGCCATATTTGCCTGGTTTATGGTGGTTGACGTGGTGAACCCTCTGGTGGAAAGCTCGGTTGAAGTCCCTATAGAGATGATAAACGAGGATATTTTGAGAAAGGCCAACTTAACTTATGAGGTGGTTGGAAAAAAGACGGTTACGGTTACCTATGAATCGAGGACCAGAGACAGGTACCGGATCACGTCCGGTGATTTTTATGCATATGCAGATTTGGCCAATCTGTATGATGTGACTGGATCGATCCCGGTAACCGTGGAGATAAACAGCCGGGAGATCCGGGGTATGATCGAGGGTACGCCTGTGGCCAAGCCGGGGGTGGTACGGATTCAGACCGAGGAACTTCAGAGAAAGAAATTTGATGTGGTACCCCATATTAGCGGGGAGGTGGAGGAAGGGTATGCCATAGGCGATGCTCATATAAGGCCGCAGCAGGTGTATGTAACAGGGCCTGTGTCTGTGGTCGGGCAGATCAGCTCCATAGGGGTAGAGATCGACATGACAGGAGCCAATGCGGATCTGACCGGAAACGCCAAGGTTGCCCTTTATGATGCCAACGGCAATCAGCAGCCGGATCTGATGAGCGAAGTAAGCCTTAGCCGTTCCGAGGTCCAGTATCAGGTAGGCGTGCTGAGGGTTAAGACTCTGGGACTGGATTTTCAGATTATGGGAGAGGTTGCAGAAGGTTACAGATTTACAGGAGTGGACAGCGATATAAAATCTGTTCCGGTAGAAGGGATGAAGTCGGTTCTTGCGTCTGTAAGCACGCTGGTGGTTCCGGGTGAACTTCTCAACATTGAGGGAGCTACATCGGATGTAACGGTGGAGGTTGACTTGGCGGAACTTTTGCCTGATAATATAAGCATGACAAGGGATGCTGTTACGACAGCCGCCATTACTCTGCGGGTAGAGCCGCTGGAACAGAGAATTGTGACATTTGCTACCAATGGGCTGCAGCTGACTGGGGCATCGGATGAGTTTGATTATGAATTTCAGGAAGAAAGGGCCAATGTGCGGATTCGGGGACTTAAAGAGGATCTGGACAGCCTGGGACCGGGGGCCATTACGGGGCGTATTGATGTGACAGGACTGGGAGAGGGGCCGGCGAGTGTGGAGCTGCAGGCCGATCTTCCGGAAGGATTTGAACGGGTAGGCACTGACAGGGTACAGATTCATATTACCCGGAAGGGAGCGGCCGAACCCGGTGAGACAGAGGAAAGCGTAGAAGAAGAGGAAAGTGAGACGACAGAAGAAGCTATTCAGCCATAATCATGGAAAGTGTCTGAAAAAGCATTCCTGGGAGAAAGCATTTTCAAGCATGCTTCGGGAAGACTAAAAAGGAGAAGGGAGCAGCTTATGGTAACAGCTAAAGTAGTGATCAGGAATCTAACCGGACTGCACTTAAGGCCGGCAGGGATTCTTTGTAATAAAGCGATTCTTTACAAGTCCAGAATTCAGTTTCGGACAGACACCACCACGGCCAATGCGAAAAGCGTTTTAAGTGTTCTGGGAGCCTGTGTAAAAAGTGGGGACGAGATTGAATTTATCTGCGAAGGAGACGATGAGCAGGAGGCTTTGGATTCCATGATCAAGGTCGTAGAAGAAGGCCTGGGAGAATAATATTACATTAAATTTTAAGGAGGGGAAAGCATTATGTTTAAGGGAACTAATGCATCAGCAGGCATTGGTATCGGCAAGGCGGCCATCATCAAAGAGGTGGAGATGGTGATCCGCCCGGATAAGGTGGCCAGCGTAGAGACGGAAGTTACGCGTTTCAGAGGCGCACTGGCAGATACGGTTGCCCAGACCAAGGCATTGGCAGATGACCTTGCCACAAAGGTGGGGGAGAAGGAAGCGGAGATTATGAATGGCCATTTGATGCTTCTGGCAGACCCTATGCTGACAGGTGAGATCGAAGAGGCTATTAAGAGGGAAAGCGTGTGTAGCGAGTATGCCATAGAGACTACCTGCAGCACCTATGCCGATGTATTTGCAGCTATGGATGATGAGCTGATGCAGCAGCGGGCTACAGACATGAGGGATATAAAGACCAGGATGCAGCAGGTTCTGCAGGGAATTAAGCCGGTGGATATTGCATCTCTGCCAGAGGGCAGCATCATCGTGGCAAAAGATCTTACTCCATCTATGACGGCTGGCATTAATCCGGCCAATGTAACCGGTATTGTGACAGAACTGGGAGGAAAGACTTCCCACAGTGCGATTCTTGCAAGGGCCCTGGAGATTCCGGCGGTAGTTGCCGTAAGCAATGTTATGGACAAAATTGAAGAGGGCGACAGCATTGTGCTAGACGGCGGCGAAGGGATCGTTATCGTCAAGCCTACGGAAGCGGAGATGAACGAGTACACGGCAAAGAGGGATCAATTCCTCCAGGAGAAAAAAGATCTGGAGCGTTTCAAAGGCGTGCCGACAGTCACCAAGGACGGAGTCCATATTGAGCTGGTTGCAAATATCGGCAATCCGGATGATCTGGCTAAAGTTCTGGAGTACGACGGAGAAGGCGTAGGCTTATTCCGTACTGAGTTTTTGTTTATGGACCGCACTTCCATGCCTACGGAAGAAGAGCAGTTTGAGGCATATAAGAAAGTGGCGGAAGGGCTTTCCGGCAAGCCTGTTATTATCCGTACCCTGGATATCGGAGGTGACAAGGAGATCCCCTATATGGGTCTTGCAAAAGATGAGAACCCATTCCTGGGATACCGTGCCATCCGTCTGTGCCTGGACAGGAAGGAAGACATTTACCGTCCGCAGCTGAGAGCTTTGCTGCGCGCCAGCGCATTTGGCGGTATTAAGATCATGATTCCTATGATTACCTGCATTGATGAGATCCGCGAGGCAAAGGCTTTGATTGAGGATATTAAGAACGAGCTTGACCGCAAAGATATTCCGTACAATAAGAATATCCAGATCGGTATTATGGTGGAGACTGCAGCGGCTTCCCTGATGGCGGACGTATTTGCCAAGGAAGTTGACTTCTTCAGCATCGGAACCAATGATCTGACTCAGTATACAATGTCTGTGGACAGAGGAAACGATAAGATTTCTTATCTGTACTCTACCTTTAATCCGGCTGTTCTTCGCAGCATCCGCAATATTATCAAATGCGGCAGGGAGGCAGGCATTATGGTAGGTATGTGCGGTGAGGCGGCTAGTGATCCACTTATGATTCCGCTTTTGCTGGCATTTGGATTAAATGAGTTCAGCATGAGTGCATCTGCCATTTTAAAGTCCAGGAAGATGATTACAGGCTACAGCAGCGAGGAGCTTCAGGCTGTGGCTGACGAGGCAATGAGTTTTGTGACTGCAAAAGAAGTGGAAAGCTACATGAAGGAGTTTGTCAATAAGAAGTAGATAATGACGGAAAAGGCGTGTCTGCAGGCATGATTCCAGATTTGGGAAGAATCTGCGGGCACGCAGTTTAGACACAGAGGACAGGGGCATATGTTTGTTTATAGTATTTGCTATGTTGCCAGTTATGGATTTGCCCGTTTCGGATGGTATTATGCATCCGGGGGAGCATTGTTTTTGGCAGCCGGTTATTTATATTATAATGATTATCATAAGTCGGGAAATCTGGTTCACCTGCGGGGGCTGTTCTGCGCTTTCTGGACAGGGGGGCAGGCCATGGCCTGCTTAAAGCTGAGCAACCTTCAAAGTGACTGGAGCCTTATGACCTGGGCATGCTTTTATACGGCGCTGGCCGGTTTTTGGGTTACTTATGAGATTGCGGAACATTGTTACGGAGAGGGGTATGGCAGAAGGAGAAGGCCTGCAAAAACCTGCTCCGTACGTCCTCTGTTTCGATGTATGCAGGCCCTGGCTCTAGTTTCTGTGTCTGGGTTTATTTTTGAGGCGGTGAAGCTGAATTATATTCCCCTTCTGGTTAAAGGGGTGCCTCACGCTTATTCGGAGTTCCATCTGACAGGAGTCCATTATTTCACGGTTTCCTGTGTGTTGGTGCCGTCCCTTGCTGTTCTGTTCTTTCTGGAGGGTGGCAGCAGGCGGCGTTACAGAAATGTAATGGCTGTGCTGATGACAATCATATCTCTGGCAATCCCCATTTTATGCGTATCCAGGTTCCAGCTGATTTTTGCGGTGCTGCTGGCCTGCTTTACTTTCGGATCTTATTACAGACGAATGAGTCCCTGGATAATTCCTGCCCTGTTTGTGGTTCTTCTTCCGTTTTATGTGATTCTTACCATTGCCAGAAGTCATGATGTGGCATATCTTAACGGAATTTTTGAAATGAAGAACACAGAGATGCCTATTTTTATCTCTCAGCCATATATTTATATTGCTAACAATTATGAGAATTTTGACTGCCTGGTGGAGGCGCTGCCCCAACATACGCTGGGTATCCGGATGCTGTTTCCGGCGTGGGCTCTGACAGGACTGAAGTTTGTGTTTCCGTACCTTATTAGTTTCCCTCTGTATGTGACGAAGACAGAGCTGACTACGGTAACTTTGTTTTATGATGCGTATTATGATTTTGGGATTTTCGGGGTCGCAGCATTGTCCTGTGCTCTGGGGGCAGCAGCGTTCTGGCTGGTGAATACAGTCAGAAGCAGTAAAAGCGAAAATCCTATGTGGTATGTTTTTTATGGACAGTTTGGCGTGTATATGATGCTGTCGTTTTTTACTACCTGGTTTAGCAACCCTACTACCTGGTTTTATCTGGCGGTAACAGGGGGAATGGCCTGGTACTGCAAAAGAGACGGGAGAAGAGGGCGGTAAAAAGAATCAGAGGAAGCCCTATGGACAGCAAATAAGTTTTTCGGCAAATGGATAGGAAAGAAACGGGTTTTCAGAATACAGACACAGGAAAAAATTCTGAGAGTCCTTAAGATATAAGAGAGGAATGACTTTATGAAGACGTGGGAAACATATATTAGAAAAGTAGTTCCCTATGTACCAGGCGAGCAGCCTCAGGGAGAAGGCATTATTAAATTAAATACAAATGAGAACCCATATCCGCCTGCGCCTGGTGTTCAGAAAGCCTTGAGAGAAATGAATCCGGAGCAATTCCGGAAATATCCAGATCCATCAGCAGGGCTTCTTGTAAACGCACTGGCGGATCATTTTCAGGTGTCAGAAAAGAAAATTTTTGTGGGAGTAGGGTCAGATGATGTGCTGGGTATGGCATTTTTGACTTTTTTTAATTCGGGGAAGCCGATTTTGTTTCCAGATATTACCTACTCTTTTTATCCGGTGTGGGCCGATCTTTTTGGAATTCCCTATGAGACCCCTAAATTGGACGGGAAGTTTTGCATAAAGTATGAGGATTATAAAAGGGACAGCGGCGGCATCGTTTTGGCTAACCCCAATGCCCCAACAGGAATGTATCTTCCTCTTGAACAGGTGGAGGATATTGTCAGATGGAATCAGGACGTGGTGGTGATTGTGGATGAAGCCTATATCGATTTTGGGGGGCAGTCTGCCGTATGTCTGACAGAGAACTATGAAAATCTTCTGGTGGTACAGACATTCAGCAAATCCAGATCCATGGCAGGAATGCGGATTGGGTACGGCATAGGATCGGAAAGGCTGATAAAGGCACTGATGGATGTGAAGTATTCTTATAATTCCTATACCCTGAATTACCCCTCCGTTGTTTTAGGTACGGAAGCTGTGAAGGATGACAAGTATTTCCGGGAGACAGTGGATAAAATTGTCAGAACCAGGGAGCAGGCAAAGAAGAGATTTGCACAGATGGGATTTTTCTGTACAGATTCCCAGACGAATTTTCTGTTTATTACCCATGAGAGGGTGCCTGCCAAAGATATTTTCCGGATTTTGAAACAGGAAAAAATTTATGTACGGTATTTTGCGGTTCCGAAGCTGGATAATTATCTCCGCGTGAGTATAGGAACTGATGAAGAAATGGAGGAGCTGTACCAGCTTTTGGAGAAGCGGCTGTCCCAAATGGGTTAAACAAGATATAGGCTGGTGATAGGATGAAAGATAGAAGACGGATATTGCGGATACTGCTTAATATTCTGATTCCGGCTGTCAAGATGGCAGCAGTGTGTTTTATAGGCCTGTGGCTCCTTAGATTTTTTATGCCTTTTGTCATTGGATGGCTTATTGCCATGGTGGCAAATCCATTGGTAAAACTTTTGGAGAAGCGGCTTAATCTGGTTCGTAAGCATAGTTCTGTGCTTATTGTGGTGACAGTGCTTGCAGGAATCATTGGCGGGTTGTATTTTTTGATTGGAAGAGTTATAATAGAAGTCAGATCACTAATCGTGGATATGCCTGGCATCTATGATGCAGTAAGGCTGGAAGTGCTGGAAGCTTTGGACTCTCTCAACCGTTTGATGGAAAGGATGCCTGCAGGAGTCCAAGAATGGTTTAACCGTACCAATGAGAACCTGGGAGAAATTGTCAGCAGCCTTATGCAGAAGATTGCATTTCCTACAGTATCCGTTGCAGGCCATGTGGCGAAAGGGATACCGGCTGCTTTGGTAAGTTCCATTGTGGTGATTCTTTCTGCATATTTTTTTATTGTTGATCAGGACAAGATTCGGGGATTTGTAAGGAGGATTATGCCTAAGTCACTGAATCCTTATTTGGAATTATTTCGAAAAGATTTGAAAAACCTTATCGGCGGATATTTTCTGGCTCAGTTTCGCATTATGTTTGTGGTGGCAGCAGTACTGGCAGTTGGGTTCTTAATACTGGGGGTCAGATACGGAATGCTGCTGGCGGTTTTAATCGCCATATTGGATTTTCTGCCTTTGTTTGGAACCGGAACCGCTCTTTTTCCATGGGCAGTGATAAAGCTTTTGTCAGGCGAGGCGGCATTTGCAGCAGGCCTTATTCTGCTGTATGTGCTGACTCAGGTTGTGCGTCAGATTATTCAGCCAAAGATCGTGGGGGATTCCATGGGGCTTCCTCCGCTTTTAACATTGTTTTTTTTATATGTAGGTTTTAAGATTCGCGGGATTTCCGGCATGATCCTGGCGGTTCCCGTGGGACTTGTGGGGGTAAAACTGTATGAGTACGGTGCTTTCGATTCCCTTATGGAGCAGATAAAGCTTTTAGTACAGGAGATTGATAAACTTCGGAAAGAGGACTCATGAAGATTAAGAGAAGAGGCAGAATGGCTGCACTGGGTATGGGTATGCTTCTTGCAATTCTTTGTCCTTGCAGGATCTGGGCATTTGATCCCTGGATCTATTTAAACGGATACTGGATTTCAGCCGATGGCAAATCAACCATAGAGGGCGCTTTAAAAAAAGGAGTTACCATTACCAAATATCAGAACAAAGCAGGGAAAATACAGTGGAGTCAGCTGTCAGAAGACAGTATTTCTTTTGTCATGGTGCGTCTGGGATACAGCGATGACAAAGATCCCTATTTTGAGGCCAATATGGAAGGGGCGCAGAAGGCAGCTCTGGATATTGGCGTCTGCTTTTACAGCAAGGCTGCAAGCGTGGACGAGGCCAGAAAAGAAGCTGCTTATGTACTTGATACAATAAAAGATTACCGGGTTTCTTATCCCATTGCTTTTGAGATGGATGCCCAGGCGGCACAGGAGAAAAATCTGTCCAAGGAGCAGATTACAAAGCAGACAGATGCATTTTGTGATGCCGTGGAGGAGTCAGGCTATAAAGCAGTAGTGTTTGGGGACAATGAATGGCTGAACCAGCATGTGGAGATGAGGAAACTTCCCTATGACGTATGGTACAGCAGGTATGGAATGGCTCATGATTTTCCAAACCGGACCTTGTGGCGATGCACGGACCGGGCAGCTGTGAAAGGGATTGAAGGAAGCGTATGCCTGGAATTTGCATTTGTGAATTATAAGAACATTTTTCAGGGAACCGGATGGAGAGAGATCAATGGAAAGAAATATTACTTTGAAGACTATGAGATGGTAAGGGACACCGGGGTGAGGATCGGGGAGGAAGTGTACTTTTTTGACAAAGACGGGAATTGGAGGAAGACAAGATAAGGCCAGTCCAGTGCAGCATATTCTGCTGCAGAAATATTTTTTCCGATAAATAAAGGCGATGCTGTTATTCCGGCTTTCAACGGAGTTCAGCATCGCTTTTTTATGTAAAAGCGCTGAATACTTAGGGCAGGACTGATTTTTCTTGCAACCTGGAGAATATAGTATATAATATAGAAATGTAGATGAAGCTTTTAACTTTAATACTACGGAAAGGCGGATCACACATGAAACAAACGATTTATCTGGACAATGCGGCCACAACCAAGACAGACCCAAGGGTTGTGGAGGCCATGCTGCCCTACTTTACCGAGCATTACGGAAACCCGTCCTCGGTATATGAATTCTCGACTCCCTGCAAACAGATTATATCCGGAGCCAGGGAAACCATTGCAAAAAGCCTGGGAGCTAAGCCTAACGAGATCTATTTTACGGCAGGAGGAACTGAGTCGGACAACTGGGCAATTAAAGCTACGGCCCAGGCTTATGCTGCTAAGGGGAAACATATTATTACCAGCAAGATCGAACACCACGCAGTACTCCATACCTGTGAGTACCTGGAGAAGTGCGGATTTGAGGTTACCTATGTGAATGTAGACGAAAATGGAATCGTAAAGCTGGATGAGCTAAAGAAGGCTATTCGGCCTGATACGGTTTTAATTTCCATCATGTTTGCAAATAATGAGATTGGAACCATAGAACCCATAAAGGAAATCGGACAAATAGCAAAGGATAAAGGAATTTTGTTCCACACAGATGCAGTGCAGGCCTATGGCCATGTGCCCATTCATGTGGATGATTATAATATTGACATGTTAAGCTCCAGCGCCCACAAGTTAAACGGCCCCAAAGGCATAGGATTTCTCTATATACGTACAGGAGTGAAGATGCGCTCCTTTGTCCACGGCGGAGCCCAGGAACGCAAACGCCGGGGAGGTACGGAGAATGTACCAGGAATCGCAGGATATAAAAAGGCTGTGGAACTTGCCATGGCCTCTATGGAGGAGCGGGAGAAAAAAGAAAGGGATCTTCGGGATTATCTGATCGACAGGATAATTGCGGAGGTGCCCTATGTACGGCTTAACGGTCACAGGAGCCAGCGCCTAAGCAACAATGCCAATTTTGCATTTCAGTTTATTGAGGGGGAATCCTTGCTGATTATGCTGGACGGAAACGGGATCTGCGGTTCCAGCGGTTCTGCATGTACTTCCGGTTCTCTTGACCCGTCCCATGTGCTTTTGGCCATTGGTCTTCCTCATGAGATTGCCCATGGCTCCCTGAGACTGACCGTGAGTCCGGAAAACACCAGAGAAGAGATGGATTTTGTAGTAGACAGGATTAAGGAAATTGTACAGAGACTGCGGGATATGTCACCTCTGTATGAGGATTTTATCAGGAGAAAATAACCTGAGGATACTGTAACCTGTCTGGGAAATAGGCAGGAAGCGGGCAGTATACGTTTATTTGAAGTATGGGCAGATGCCAGTATAAAGGAAAACGGGCCTGCCATAAGATCACAGAAAGAAGAGGAGATATGCTGTTATGTATACAGAAAAAGTAATGGATCATTTTCAGAATCCCAGAAACGTGGGGGAGATCGAAAATGCCAGCGGAACAGGCACTGTGGGGAATGCCAAGTGCGGCGATATTATGAGGATTTATCTGGATATCGATGAGAATCAGGTGATCCGGGATGTAAAATTCAAGACCTTTGGGTGCGGCGCCGCCGTGGCTACCAGCAGCATGGCTACGGAGATGGTGAAGGGAAAGACAGTTCAGGAAGCCATGGAAGTTACCAATAAGGCGGTAATGGAAGCCCTTGACGGGCTTCCGCCTGTAAAAGTACACTGTTCTTTATTAGCGGAGGAGGCGATTCATGCAGCTTTGTGGGACTATGCGGAGAAAAACGGCATTACCATAGAAGGGCTGGAGAAACCAAAATCAGATATCAGCGAACATGACGAGGATGAGGAGTATTAAGGAACGGCAGGATATGGCAGTCAGTAAGGCTGTGCATACATCCGGCAGAAAGCAATTTAAAAACATGCTCTAAGTTTGAGAGGATGGCTCTAAGGGAAAACGTATGGATAATAGCAGGAAGAAAGTAGTAATAGGCATGTCCGGAGGAGTGGACTCCTCTGTGGCGGCCTGGCTTCTGAAAGAGCAGGGATACGACGTAACAGGCGTTACCATGCAGATATGGCAGGATGAGGAGCAGCATATTCAGGAGGAAAACGGCGGCTGCTGCGGTTTTAGCGCTGTGGATGATGCAAGAAAAGTGGCCTGGCAGCTGGGGATTCCCTACTATGTGATGAATTTTAAACAGGAGTTTCATCAGTATGTAATTCAATATTTTATGGATGAATACGTCAGAGGGAGGACTCCCAACCCCTGCATTGCCTGCAACCGTTATGTAAAATGGGAATCCCTGCTGAAGCGCAGCCTGGATATTGGTGCAGATTACATTGCCACAGGCCACTATGCACAGATTGAAAGGCTGGACAATGGGCGGTATGCCCTGAAAAAGTCGGTGACTGCCGCCAAAGATCAGACGTATGCCCTGTATAGCCTGACTCAGGAACAGTTAAGCCATACCCTGATGCCTGTGGGCAGCTACAGCAAAGAGGAGATTCGCAGGATGGCAGAGAAAATAGGGCTTCAGGTGGCAGGAAAACCGGACAGCCAGGAGATCTGCTTTATCCCGGATCATGATTACGCAGGATTTATAAATGATCATCTGCAGACACAACTGCCCCAGGGAAATTTCGTGGAGATGGAAGGTAATATTCTGGGTCGGCATAAGGGGATCACTCATTATACGGTGGGGCAGAGGAAGGGGCTGAATCTTTCCATGGGAAAGCCGGTTTTTGTGGTGGAGATCAGGCCGGAGACCAATGAGGTGGTCATCGGCGGCAGCGATGATGTATTTTCTGACAGGCTTACCTGTAAATGCCTGAATTGGATGGCAGTGGATGGACTTTGGGGAAAAAGTATGAAAGTGACGGCCAAAATACGCTACAGCCATAAAGGCGCTTCCTGCATTATCAGGGAGATTGGCCAGGACATGGCAGAGTGCCGTTTTGAGGAGCCTCAGCGGGCCATTACGCCTGGGCAGGCCGTGGTGTTCTATGACGGGGATTACGTTGTGGGAGGAGGAGTGATTGAATGAGAAAAAGAAATCAGGCAGCTGCGGCCATGGCAGCTGCGGCCATGCTGGTTCTGGCGTTTGGCAGCGGGTGCCAGAAAAAATATGAACAGATTGAGTTAAGCAATGCCGGCAGTGGCATAGAGGAGGATGAAGGAGTGGGCAGGGGAGCTTTTGATGGCAGACAGGCGGGCAGCTCTTTCGGACAGGAAATAGACTTGGCAGAGCAGGAAACAGAAGGCCATGCACAAACCAGTATAAAAGAGCAGAATATGGTTGGACAGCCGGCTCCGGTTTTTAAAGATGTGGACGAGACGATTTATGTCAGCGGCGACTCTGTGAACTTAAGGGCATCGGCAAGCACTGACTCCCAGGTAGTGGCAGTGTTCAAAAAGGGAGAGAAGCTTCGGCGAACAGGATACGGCGAAGAGTGGAGCCGGGTACAGTATAATGGCATGACATGTTATATTGCGTCCAGATATGTATCTGCAGCTGCTTTAGAGCCGGACGCTGGAAACAGCCAGGCAACCTCCCAGGGAAAGCCGGAGTCTGGGGAGGACAAAGTTGTGGCCTTTAATTCTTCCTGGAAGTATGGAGAGTTTTCCAAAATTAATTCCGGCATGGCAAAACTTTACAAGGCGGAGGAAGGAAGCAGGAAGGGGATTACGGTTTGTGTCAATGCAGGCCATGGGACAAGCGGCGGTTCCAGCGTTAAGACCTTGTGCCACCCGGACGGTACGCCTAAAGTAACAGGAGGAACTACAGGGGCCGGGGCTACGTCGGCAGTGGCGGTTTCCGGCGGCATGACATTTTCAGACGGAATGGCAGAGGCAAAGGTAACTCTTGCAATGGCAAAGAAATTAAAGGAGAGGCTTTTGGCGGCAGGCTATGATGTGCTGATGATCCGGGAAAGCGACGACGTACAGCTGGATAATGTGGCCCGAACTGTAATTGCCAATAACTGCGCAGACTGTCACATTGCCCTTCATTGGGACTCAACAGATAACAATAAGGGTGCTTTCTATATGAGTGTTCCCAATGTGTCTTCTTACCGCAATATGGAACCAGTAAAGTCCAACTGGGAAAAGCACAATGCTCTTGGGGAAAGCCTTGTTGCAGGATTAAAGTCTGTGGGAGTAAAAATATTTTCAAACGGTTCCATGGAGATGGATTTGACTCAGACTTCGTTTTCCACAGTACCATCCATTGATATTGAACTGGGAGACAAGGCGTCGGATCATTCTGATGCGGCTTTGGATACCTTGGCAGCAGGGCTTCTGGCAGGGATTAACCAGTATTTTGGGCAGTGAGAAGAAACTGCAGGTTTATGGATATTCTGAAATAAAAAATCCCCGAAGGCATGGTAATAGTTAAACAAAACCATGTCTTCGGGGATTTTTCGGAAACCGGAGACGGAGGGATTCGAACCCTCGTGCCGGGATAAACCGACAAACGCATTTCGAGTGCGCCGCGTTACGGCCGCTTCGCTACGTCTCCTGATATGTGCCAGCCATTGTATTATACACGAAAAAAAACGTTTTGAACAGTGGCTGGCATAAATTTTTTTATAATTATCCTATGCTGCATGACTGTTCAGGCTGTCATAGGTGTCAGGAAAGCCAGCTGTCTTGTTATGCCATAATATCAAGCCCGCCCAGATCCATACCGGAAAAATCTCCTGACATGAAATCACCGCTGATTTCTGTCAGCGAAGACATATCCGTCCCAGGTGATGCTGCGCTTAACATGGATGAAACCGTTTCATTCATAGCGGTCTTCCCGTCTTGTGCCAGCTCCTTTAAAGCATATTCCTTTTCCTCTCGGTGGCGTTTCTTCCTTCTGGCCTCCAATTCCTGGCGGATCTGTTTCTCTTTCTCCAGTTCCGCTTTCTTTGCAGCTTTTTTCGCCTGTTCTTCCATACGCTCTTCTTTTGCCAGGTGTTTCAGCTTCTTCTGAATGCGCTTGATCAGTTTTTCCATGCGCTTAATCTGCTGTGCATATTTTTTGGCATCCTTGCCTTCACTGACCATGGCGCCCATCTTCAGATCAGCCAAAGCCCTCATGGCTTTTGAGAAAACC
>CATLBO010000083.1 GCA_949879025.1 uncultured Hungatella sp.
TCAGTTCGTCTCCCTCCCGCAGATTGATGGCTACCAGACCGTTCTTGCGGATATTGGAGAACTCGTCCAGAGAAGTCTTTTTCACAATACCGCCCTTTGTTACCATAAAGAGATTTCTCTCTTCACCGTATGCTGGACGGTATGCCAGTAACGGCATATAATGACCTAGCGCTCCTGTTTGACAATGAAGGCATTGAGAAGGTGTCCGGCTCCCTGTTTTCCGTAAAAGACACTGGACTGGAAGGGACAATACTTTCCCCAGATGAGGCTGTATGGAAACTGCAGGAACAGGCGGCATTTTTGAACTTTGAGGGGGCAGGACGGGTATCGGCAAGCGAGATTACCCTGGAATATGTGGTGGTCATTTCTGCTGATGGAAAGATACTGGTCACGCCTGTCTGGAGGTTCCTGCTTGGGGAGGATGGGGATGAAAGAAATTTCCAGCGCCAGAAGATACTCGGCGTTGATGCAGTCACAGGGGAACTGATTTGGGAAGAACGGGGGAATACACTGTGAGCAGGTCATTAGGCAGAAGATTAAAAATGAGTATTTTTTCCCCGGCGATGCTTGTGAGTGTCTTTGTGGGGGCTTGGTTTCTGATGTGGAGCCGGGTGGCAAACCTTATCAGTTATAATGCGAAATATGGCGCGGCACTGACTTTTAAGGATATGGGGGCTGTTTTTCTGGATGACATTGCAGTATCCCACACCTTAAGCGGCTATGATCTGTTTGCGCCGATCCTGGCAGTGCTGCCTGCTGCAGCGGCGTTTTGTGATGACTATAACAGTGGTTACATAAAATCCATATTGACCAGAGTTTCAAAGCGCCGGTATATCAGGGAGACTTTGCTTTGCTCCTCCATAGCGGGAGGGCTGGCAGTATTCCTGCCGTGTTTCCTGTCAGGAGTGTTCTATCTGGTAAACGGGAAGCTGGATACCCTGGAAAATGTGAACAGCTGGGGGTATTCCACGACATTTGATGAAACGGTATATGCCGGGATGCAGTATGTGTGGGGCGGTCTGCTGCTTGCACTTATGTTGATGGCGCTTGCTTTCTTATTTGGGGCAATCTGGTCTGATATAGGTCTGCTGGTATCCGTCCTGCTCCCGAATAAGTATCTGGCGCTGGCGGCACCCTTTGCGCTCTATTTTTCCATACACCTGATTTTTTACCGGATAGGGTTTCTCCTGGTGTTAAGCCCGGTCAATATGCTGATGCCGGACACTACATTCATACCATTTACTCTGTATCCGCTGCTTTACGAAGTGCTGCTGTTGGGACTGGTCTGCGTTTTATTTTCCGTATTGGCGAAAAGGAGGTTGTGGGATGTTTAAGATATGCCGGCATCAGCTGCGGATGGCGTGTGGCTCCCCACGCTTTTATATTGCATTGTTTCTGGGATGTGCCATACATATTGTGGGCATCATGCCGCTGCTTGAATATGGGTCAGGGATTGGCAGGCCCTTATGTATATTGGAAGGGTTTGTCTATTTCTGCTGTGAAAGGTACACCACGTCAGCGGTTTTTCTGGGCATTGTGTTCCTGGTTTCGGATATCCCCTTTTCTTCCGAAAATGAGACATATACCCTTTTGCGCGTTTCCCGTAAAAAATGGCTGGCAGGTAAAGTAATGTACCTGTTTGGTGCCTGCGTCCTGTTTTACACGGTGGTGTTTCTTTCGGGAACGGCGTTCCTTTCGGGCAATGCTTATGCGGGGAATTTCTGGAGTGAGCCTTTTTATTATCTGTCACAGGGAATGGATGCCGGGGATTACAGCGCCTATTTCCCGTATCCCCATATTCTGATGCTCTCTCCCCTGCAGGCGGTTCTCATCGGTTTTTCGCTGGATGTGGCATATGCGTTTGTCATGAGCCTTTTCCTTTTTTTCTGTAACCTGAAGCTGTCGAGAAACTTAGGGTACGCAGCCACCATGCTGCTCCATGCGGTATTTTACCTGATACTCAGCGTTTTCCAGTCCCGTTATTATGCAAGGTACTCCCTTTTGGGGAACAGTATGCTGATGTACCACAGCGTACATGGGCAGTATGGGGAATTGCTGCCGCCGTTCTGGCAGTCTTTTATAGTCTTTGGGGGAGCGGCAGTCATTTTAATCCTTATGATTTTTAAGGGCATCCGGAGGTATGATTTCAGGATAACGGTGGGGACGAGACAATGAGAAAATGGAGAAGGAGATTCCAATGGGAAAAACTTTTCCCATGGAAAAAAGGATTTCCATGGAGGATTGCCGGTCGGATACTGGACAGACGTGCCATTATGATATATTTTGCGGCATGGCTGCTGTTTTTTGCTGTCACGCCGGGGCATAAAGGAGCAATGGCTATTCTGGGAGGCTTTTCCCCGCAGGAGAGCAGGGGGATGGACATTCTGGGAATCATACGCTGGAACCTGTGTGTGCTGCCGCCGGTTGCGGTCAGCATCCTTTTCATGGATGTGGAAATGGGTGTGCTTAGGGTTTACACCATGGTCAGGTCAGGGAGTATGAAAAAATGGTTCCTGGCTCGGTTACTGGGCATTGCAGCAGCCAATCTGGTCTATCTGCTCCTGTTTGTGGGGATTGCAGAAATAGGTATGGGGAGTGGCGACTATAAAAGGAATGGCTTCGGGCTTTTTCTGGCGGTTTTCTTTCTGCACAGTTTCCTTATGTCTGTGTTTTCCGTGGCATTGTGCGGGAAAAACAGGAGAGTCCATAAAGCCGTGGTTTTTTATCTCTTAGTGGAGGGGATCATGGTTGTCATAGGGGATAATTTTCCCCGGACAGCCGCCTGCCTTCCGCCTTATTGGGGAATGATACAGCAGGTTGGCGGAAGCAGCACAGGTTATCTTTTTGGAATCATAATTTTATCGGCTGTGATCATTGTTGTTTCAGCTGTATTTATCAAAAAGGGCCTGCGGGCATAGCAAATAAAGTTGTGTATCACAATGAAGATTCATATCATAATGAAACTTCGTATCATAAGCGGAATGATGGTTTGATAAATATAAAGAAGCTGTGCCGGCACAGCGGAAGTGAGGAAAACATGGAAAATGCGGTTATCGTGGAAGATATAGTAAAGTCTTTTAAGGGCATCCGGGTACTGGATCATGTGAACATTTCTTTTGAAAAAGGCAAGATCCATGGCATTATTGGCAGGAATGGTTCGGGCAAGACAGTCCTTATTAAGATAATATGCGGTCTGGTGCAGCCGGATGAGGGGCATGTGCGGGTGAATGGGAAAGAGATTGGGAAGGATGTGGATTTCCCGGAAAATATAGGTGTCATTATAGAGGCTCCCGGCTTTCTGCCTTCTTTAAGTGCCTATAAAAATCTGGACTATCTGGCATCCTTAAGGGGCGTGATCGGGAAAGAGCAGATCCGCAGTGCCATATCTGCGGTAGGGCTTGATCCGGATGATAAAAAGCATGTGGGAAAGTATTCCCTGGGAATGAAACAGCGACTGGGGATAGCACAGGCAATCATGGAAGACCCGGATATACTGATTCTGGACGAACCTATGAATGCACTGGACAAGAGTGGTGTGGCAGAGATCAGGGAGCTGCTGTTACGTCTGAAAGGAGAAGGGAAAACAATCCTGATCGTGTCACACAATCCAGAGGATATCCATATGCTGTGCGACACAGTACATGAAATGGACGGAGGAAAATTGTGCTGATTTTTCGGGTGTTCTCCCAGTGTTAAGTGCCTTCCCCGGTTTTTTATCTGTCTTTCGGGGAAAAAATCTGTATGTCGGGATGAAGTGAATGATATTTAGAGGGGATTATGTTACAGTTAAACTATTTGAAAAACGAAACGGAGGAAAACGCTTTGAAAAGGATAGTGATAACTTTTATAGAATGTATATGCTTTTTCTTAGGGTGGGCAATATTGTCAGCGGTGTTGCCTTTGTCCAATTCGGATAATCCTGCTGTATGGAGATTATGGGCAGAAATCACACCGTTGTTGTCAATTATAGCATTTACATTCATTTTTTGGTTAATTGAAAAGAAAACTATAAAATTACAACTTTTTAATAATCCAGTAAAAGGAACTATGATAGGAATTATAACGGGAATTTTGTGGTTAGGTTTTCCAGTTGTTATTATGAAGTTGATGGGAGTTATAGATTTTAGCAGAAAGAATGATATTCCTTTATTTTTCGTATGGGTATTGGCGGCTTTTCTGAATGTTATCATGCAGGAACTGCTTGTGAGGGGCTTACTTTATCAAATGCTGAAACAAAAGTATAATATCGTGGTTTCTACCATAGTAACCACGACGCTGTTTACATTATTGCATGGAGGCGCATTTGAGGCGGGCGTGGTTCCGGTAGTGAATATTCTCACAATGAGTCTGCTTATGACGGTTATTTTGGAATATAGCGGTTCTCTTATAGCACCAACAGTCATGCACTTTATATGGAATGGGATAGGTGCGTTAGTATTAGGTGGTGTGTCACTGGCAGATGATTACCCGCATCTGCTGAATATGACCTTTTCAGGAAGTGACCTTTTATCTGGCGGGGAATGTAAAATAGAAGGAAGTATTGTTGTTTTGGCAGTTAATGTCATACTGCTTGCAGTATTTATCGGATTACAGAGAAAAAATAGGAATGGTATAGCAGATCATGTATAATAATAAGGGGTATTGCATCCACACCACAGTACCAATCCCAACCATAAATCAGCAAAGGAGGCACACCAATGCTTCAGATAGCAGTCTGCGAGGATGAACAGGCGGACAGGGATCACCTCATAGGCATCCTGAAACCGCTTTTAGACAAATACATAGAATCAGAAGAATACCGGATCACAAACTTTACCTCTGGCGGGGAGTTGTTACAGTCGGATGACAGCTTCCACCTGGTCTTCATGGATATTATGATGGAGGGCAGGAATGGAATCGAAACAGGGCAGGAGCTTTACAGCAGGAACCATTCTGCAAAGATCATATACATCACCAATTTCGGGCAATACTGCATGGATGCAGTGAATACCGTACACGCCTTTGCTTTTCTGGAAAAGCCAGTATCAGCGGCAGCGCTGGAGGAACAGCTGCAGGCATTTTTGCGGCAATACCGGAAAGAAGAAGTGCGGCTGGAGTTTAAGAACGTATCCTATGAGGAAAACGGCGTCCTGTCGGAAAAGCCTGTCCTGTTGCTTCCCGTTGATACGATCCTGTACTTTGAATACATCAAGGCGAAAAAGAAGGTCAAAATCGTAACGGAAAATATGGTGTACGAGTATCCGGATGCCATCAGCGGGCTGGAGGAGCGGATGCAGCCTTACGGTTTTGAGACGAGCTGCCGGGGCATCCTTGTAAACCTTAAAAATGTGGCAAAGACAAAGGGATATGAGGTCGTGTTGAAAAACGGCACGTCGGTGCCGCTGTCACAGAAGCGGGTGGCGCAGTTCAAGGAACGGCTCAACGAATATATCCATAGCAGTGGGGAGTAAGGCATGGAAAATTTAGTATATCTGTTCAGTTGCTTTCTGTCATGTGTGATCATTGCCGGGCTGATGTTCCAGTTCATGGGCGACCGTTATGGGAAAGCCTTTGAAAATCCGTGGATTTACCGGATTGCCGCCGCTGCTGTCGTGGTGATCGTGACGCTGGTAAACTTAAAGCATAACACATGGTGGAATATGGGGACAAATTTTCTGGTGTTCGGCATTGTCAGTTTTATCTTTTATGAGGATAAAAGCGACAGGAGATACTGGCGGGTGGTGGAATCGGAATGCTTTTTTATTATGATTGCATTGTTTGAGGGCATCGGTGTGTTTGGGATTGACCTTTTGATGGAAAAACTTTCACTTATGCCGGAGGATGTGGTGATCACGGGCAGCATAGAGGTGGCTTTTTCAAAGCTGGTGTTGATCTTCTTTTACTATGCCCTGATGAGACGGCTGTGGAAAAAGGATTACAGGCAGAGCCGGACGCAGATGATTCTTTACTTTGTCATGTTTTTATACAGTGTGTTCAATTTTATCATCCTTGTAACAGCGGCTACAAGGAAAGCAGACTATTTACTGATATGTGCAAACCTATGCTGCGTTGTCTTTGCGAACTTATACCTGTTTTACGCCCTGAAAGTGGAGGATGAGAAGAACAGCATGGAGTTTCAGATTGCCATGATGAAACAGCAGGAGAGTATGCAGTTTGAGCATTATGAAAGGCAGCGGGAGAAATACGGAAAATCTATTGAAGTCCTCCATGATGTCAGCAAACATATCCGCTCCATTGAGGAACTGTACCAGGCAGGCGTGACAGACAAGGCAATGGAATACACAAGGCAGATCGGGGGCATCTTAAAGCCCCTTGTGCCGGAGGAATACTCTGACAATCCCATGCTGAACATCCTTCTTGCGGACAGGAAGCAGGCGGCGGAGAGCATGGGCATCCGGTTCGTGGTAAAGGTGGAAAGCACAGGGCTTGGGTTCATAGAGCCGGTGGATGTGACAACGCTCTTTGGAAACCTGCTGGAAAATGCAATGCAGGCTGCCTTGAAGTGCAGCGGGGAGCGATATATCAAGGTGCATATCAAAAACTATAATGAGATGCTTTCCATCCGCATTGAGAACAGCGTGGAACAGGAAGTAAGGATAAAGAACGGCAGACCAGTAAGCACAGGCGGGAGGGGCACTGGCATCGGCTGTCTGAATGTGCAGCGGTGTGTGGAGAAATACGGTGGCAGTGTCCTCTATAAAAACGGTAACGGGAAATTTTACAGCGACGTGATCCTGAACCGATAGGCGGAAAAGCGTAACCCATAAGGTGGATTTGGGATCAGTTTAGAGCATTTTAGCGAAAAAATATAAAAAAATCTGTACTTCGGGGAAAAAATCTGTACCTCGGAATCAAGTTATAGGGTTTTATGTTCAGATTTCCGATAATTAAAATAACAGTGCAGTATATGTACCAAAAATGAAAACGGATTTTAAGAACAGGTTCAAGGAGGACAAAATTATGTCAAAAATAACAGATTATAGTTTTTTATTTCAGAGCATGTTTGGAACAAAAAGCACAAAAGGTACGAGTATTATAGGCAGCTTTCAGTTGTCTCAGTTAAACAGCAGCTCTATACAGTCACAGTTAAAAGCGGCGGGCATTGATACGAACAGCAAGCAATATAAGGCTGCAATAAAAGAGATGATGCAGGCAGGAAATGGTGCAATGTACACAAATATCCAGTGCATTAAAAATTCCATGAAGTGTTACGATAAGGACGGAGATTATATCAATCCCAGAAACGGACTTGCCGGACTTGTGCTAACAGACGAAAATGCAGGTCGCCAGAAGCGCATCATTTCTATTTCGGAGAGCAGCAAAGATGAGATGTTTGAACAAACGAAAAAGGAATTTTTGCAAGAAAATGGTGTCTTGAATGGCGATACGACAAAGCGCAGGGATGTATATGACAATCTGTACAGAAAGACAAAGAAAGATGACCGCTTAGCGGCAGGGTATACGATGGAGCAGTATGAACGGGCATATCGGCAGGCGTTCTTGGATGCCGCAAAGAAAGCTGATCCTAAGTGGGAAATTGGAAAGCCGATTCCGTCCGGGGCATTGGACGGCATTACAAGGGAAAGTGTAGAAAGCCAGCTTGCCAAAAGCGGTAACAAACTTTTGAAAAGGTCATCTGTTTCGGGCAGTTCATTAGATATACAGGTATAAAGTACATATTTTTGAGGGCGTACTACGTTTCGTATAAATGTGCAAATGCAGTACGCCTTTCCATATATGACAGATAATAGGCGTGTAAAGGCTGTTTATCGGGGAGGTGGATTTCATGAGCGTATCAGTAAGTGGATCTGTCAGCAGCATAAAGGATGTTACCATTGCAACAACCGGAAAGGGAGAGCCGAACTGGTCTTACATCCCGTCCGCAGGGAAATCTAATAAATCAAAGGCGGAGTTTACCAGTGAAATCAGGGAACTGGCAAAAAAGGCAGCCGTAGCGGGCAGCAAGGTGGAATCAGAGCAGATTTCCAGACAGGTTCTCCAGTTAAGGGCGGAATATTTATCTGATGTTGCACCGGACAGGAAGATGCTGTATCAACAGGCTAAAAATGCCATAAAAAATCAAAATAATAACCCTAAATGTAAGGGGATTGGGGAATTGACATTATTGGATTTTCTGGAGGCGGCTGATGGCAGGGGAAGCGCTCTTGCTGAAAAAAGGGTTGCATTGGCAGGTGGCGGTACGTTGACTTGTCCGGTTTTAACAACGGGTGGTTATGGTGCTGTGATTGAATGCCAGGGTGTAAAAGCCCTGTCCAACACAGGCAATGGGTGGAGTTATGAAATGACGCCGGCAGAGCTTGCCAAAAAGAATGAATTTTATGCGATTTATTGGGCAGAGTATCGCTCTGTTAAGAATAGCGTAGGGGCAGAACTTTCAGAACTGCCGGATTATCTGGAGGATAAGCATTTTTTTGACAGGAAAGCATAGATATGTAGTTTTTTGAAAAGTTGAATATTAAGAAAGATAAATTGGGATTTGGGGAAATGCCATGAATAAGAAAACAGAAGAATCAAGAATTGCCTACAATAAAATAGCATCTGAATATGATACATCGAAAGAAGGATATTATACCCGATTTCATATTAAGGAACTATCTAATACAATAGATTTGAGTGAGGGAGATATCGTTCTTGATGTTGCATGTGGAAATGGAACTCTGTTGCAGGAATTATCGAAAAAAGCAAAAATTCAAGCACATGGATTAGATGTATCAGAGAATATGATTCATGTTGCAAAAATGCGTTATCCTAATATAAATTTTAAGGTACAGTCATGTTATCCACTTGAATGGAGTGATGAAAGTATTGATATTATAACGGTATGTTGTGCATTTCATCATTTTGATAATCCGCAAGGATTTGTGAATGAATGTAAAAGAGTTTTAAAGAAAAATGGTACAGTGTATATAGCTGACCCAAACTTTGGAGTATTACTTAGGTTTTTTGCAAATAAATTTTGGTTTCCCGTTTCAAAAAGTGGAGATGTGAGGGTATACAGTCCAAAAGAGTTAGATGCAATTTTTTATAATTCTGGATTTAAAGCAGTACAGATTTATAGAAAGAACAAGGGAGTGTTTCTTAAAGCTAAAAAGTAAAAACAAATTTAAGTTTGTCGAGAAGAAACAACACTGATATATAAGACATACAAATCAGGACTTGAAGGTAAAGGAACATGGAAAATCGGAATAGTAGCGAATATGAAATAATGGATTTAGAAGGCTTGTCACTGCTCGAATCGGAATTGGCGCGAGTCAACCAGCACATTGAACGGATGTTCCGGTCACAGAATCCATCGATGCAAAAGATTTTACAGTGGGTTCTGCAGGCGCGTGGCAAGCAGCTGCGTCCTGTTTTGACGCTTTTGTGTGCAAAGTTGGCAGGGAAACAGATAGACGCCACCGAAATCGCGGCGGTGATTGAAATTTGTCATACCGCTTCGCTGTTGCACGACGATGTGATTGATGAGGCAGAACTCCGGCGCGGACAGCTCTCCGTCCAAAAAAAGTTTGGGCGTGAAATGGCGGTCTATGCGGGGGATTTTATGATTTTTTCCGCGATCAGCCGTACCAGTTTGGTCAACAAGCCGTGGTACCGGGAATTGTTTGGAAATTTGGAAATCTTGTGTGAAGGTGAGGTTGGGCAGTTCGACAACCGTTTCAATACCGGGATTTCCGAAGAACAGTATTTGCAGAATATTGTCGGGAAAACCTGTTCCGTATTCAGGATTGCCTGCCTTGCAGGTGCTTATGAAGGGAAATGTAATAAAGCCGAACGACAGGCAGCTGAACACTTCGCGGAAAGTCTGGGGCTTGCGTTCCAACTGCGGGACGACCTGATGGATTTCATTGCGACAGATGCGGATGCGGCAAAGACCGTCCACCAGGATTTTAGCTGCGGGTATTATACTCTTCCGGCAATTCATACATTTACATACCCAGGCTGCGGGGAACTGTTGCGAAAGATTGCGGCGGATCTCCAGTCAGGGGTGCGCTGCCGGGAGGAGGCAGTGGCGGAAATATCCAAACTGATTGAGGATGCGGACGGGTATGGATATACGATGCGGCTGATTCGCGGATACTGTGAAGAAGCGATCTGCGCCCTAAATGTCTTCCGGGATTCCGAGGCAAAACAATGTTTGAAACAGATTGTGGAAAGCGTTTGCAAAGGGGCGGAGCGTCTGATGGATAACTATATGTTGTAAGTGAGAGCAGTATATGCAGAACTTGTAAAATTGGAGGGGGAAAATGGGTATCAATGGAATATTAGCAGACTATTATCAGGCGGGATATGTGAACAGTAAAGCCGCAAAAGTAGAAGAAGGAAAGAGTTTTGCGGAGATTGCGACTCAGAAAGTGGCGGAGGCGGATAAAGAAATAGCACAGGAAAAGCCATCTGCTGTATTAGATGTGATTGGAGCAAATGCTCCAGATGAAGTGAAACACGCCTGGATGGAAGCAGAAAAAGAAACGGGTGTGCATATTACAAAATGTGGATTATATTAACTCCTGATGGAGAACACTCTTTTATGACAGCGGCAGGGGTTCAGACTGCTATCAGATGGGCGAAGGGTGAGTTGGAGCAGACTGATTTGTTGGGGAGTTCTGCCGAAAGTGCAATCGATGCAGTAAATAAGTGGATATATGATTTAGATCATCCGCTTGCAGGACAGCCAGTAAGGAGTATAGACGAACAGAGAATGATTATGCAGGAGAAGGCGTTCTATGAGGCGTTTCTTGAAAAGTTGAAGGAGCTTTCATGATGGAGGTAGGGAGGCAGTATGGGAAAACGAATAGCATTTACTATAGTAACAGCATGTGTTTTGTTGATAACAGGGTGCGGAGCTTCAAACAGTATGGAAAATTTTGCTGGTGCAGATAGTCAAATAGTGGAAAATGCCGGACAAACAGATACAGAGTAAAACAATTGCGGGTTTAAAGCGGTTGAGATATTATGGCTTTCAAATATGCAGGTTGGTCTTTGGGGGATTAAATAAATTGTCATTTTTGTAGTAATAATAAAGGAGCAAATAGGGATTTTAGTTCTCTCTGTTTTGCTCCTAATGTCTATTGCAGATTCCTCGTTTTTTTAATAGATTCTTAATTTTTTAGGTATTGCATTATAACCTACAAAGTGTTAATATAAGTGTATACCTACAAAGCGTTAAGATAAAAGGAGGACAATATGGCACAGCAAATTTCTGAATCCGAGCTGGTACTAATGAAAATCATATGGAAGAACGGAGGGGCGGCGTTATACTCCCTCATCATGGAGGAACTGGAAAAAGACAAAAATGAATGGAAAAACAACACTGTACTTACTTTGCTTTCACGGCTGGGAGAAAAAAAGTTTCTAAAGGTCAAGAAAATTGGCAGACGGAATGAATATGTGGCTACTGTAACAGAAGCAGAATATCAGACCATGCAGACACACAGTTTTCTTGATAAAGTCTATGGCGGGAATGTGAAAAATTTAGTTTCTACATTGTTGCGGCAGGATATTCTTTCTGCAGAAGAATTGAAAGAGATTGAAACATTTTGGAGAAAAGAAAATGAATGAATTTATAAAGATACTACTATCGCTTTCTGTTTCGGGCACACTGCTATTACTGCTGATTTTGGGATTAAAACAGTTTTGTAAAAATATATTCAGTAGACGTTGGCAGTATTATATTTGGATAATTGTAGCATTGCGTTTTCTGCTTCCGTTTACTCCCGACGTTACGATTGTTGGAAACCTGTTTGAAAAGTTCGACACAGCAGCAATAACGAATGAAATTCCTACAATCCCCAATGTGTCTGTTCCGGAATATGCGGATAATAATGAAACAGATCCGATACAGGCAAAGAATACAACTGCTACTGCCATACGCAAGTCATTTGATTTATACAGTTACCTGTTTTTTGTATGGTCAGCATTGGCATTGGTTCTTTTTGTCCGTAAGATAACGATTTATCAAGACTTTATCCGGTATATCAAAGCAGGCAATATTGAGGTGTCGGATATTAAAATCCTAAATCTGCTATCTGATTGTGAAGAAAAACTGAATATCAAAACAAGAGTGGAACTATCTTATAATTCGCTGATTGCTTCCCCTATGCTGATTGGTTTTTTCCGTCCAAGCATTATTTTACCTGTTGGCAAATTGGAAGATAAAGAATTGTCTCATATTTTTGTGCATGAACTGGTTCACTACAAACAGAAAGATATGTTTTACAAATGGTTTATACAGATTGTCGTATGCGTCCATTGGTTTAACCCTTTTGTATATTTACTGGAAAAGGAAGTGAACAGGTCCTGTGAATTATCATGTGATGAAAAAGTTATATCCGTACTTGACGACAAGGCAAGGCGCGAGTATGGAGATACTTTGATTTCTTTTTTGAAGTCAACCAATAATTATAAAAATTCTTTGGCTTCCGTCACTTTAACAGAGGAAGCAGAACAATTAAAAGAAAGGTTAGGTGCTATTATGAATTTCAAGAAAAAAACAAAGTTAATTGCAGCAGTTTCTTTTATGGCAGTGGTTTTGTTATCTATTGGGGGTTTTGCTATTGGAGCTTATGCGGCCCAACCAATTACAAGAGAAAATGGAACAGATTCATTCAAACATACTGTTATGCAGGAAAATGGAGTATTTTACATTTTCTGCAATGGAGCAGATGAAAGCGATAAACCAAGCGGCGGCACAACGGATGGCAGCATTAAGTTCGTTTTGGTACGGAAAGACGGATATACTTCACTTTCAGGATTTAATAATTTAGAAACACTTGTTGAAGAGGTCAAAAGTCAGTGTGATTTTATGCAGGAGCAGGGAACTATCACAGAAGAAGAAAAAGAGTTAGTTATAGAAACTGCGGCAACAATAACGAGTATGCCACAAAAAGAAGATGTGGGTGCGGATAAAGAAATTTATTCTGTTTTGACCTATAAAACAACGATTGATGAAGCTCCCACAGAGATACAGTCATGGATAAAGGAATGCGATTCTGCCACAAATGACATTTATGTGAAAGAGTATGATGGGCGTTATTGGATTTTCACAAATGTTGTTGGCGCTGATAATGATTATGGATTTAAGTTGTCAAGTGAAAGCGCTGGTACTTGTATGATAGAGATAATTCCTATTGAATCAGGATTGGGTAACGGATATGCGTTGCTCTCGGCTCCAGCAAATTATAATTATCTGTCTGTCAAGAGTGGAGAATATACGACAGTAATTAGCAAGTAATAAAAGCAGTTATAAGGCGGATACATGAGCAGTTGTCTTTTACAAAAAACGTAACTATAAACCATGCACTGCCCCTGTAGGGAAAAGGGGGAATATATAGAAACTTATATCATGTTAGTTTCTCTATTCAAGAAAACAAAAATCGAAAATAACAATTTGAGTATTTTAAAATTCTTTTGACTTTTGCGATGGGAATGAGGTGTCATTATGGAGAAAACAGAATGGATACGATGCCCTGCCTGCGGAAATAAAACGAGGATACAAATGCGGGAGGATACAGAATTGAAAAATTTTCCACTCTACTGCCCGAAATGTAAGCACAATAGTTTGATTGAAGTAAAAAAATTTCAAGTAACCGTCATCAAAGAGCCAGACGCACAGACGCAGAGCCGATGAAATTGTGAGCAATCATAATTTGTCGGCTCTTTGTTTGGAAAGCATCTATTTTTGAGAAAGTAAGAACAT
Organism: uncultured Hungatella sp.; assembly: GCA_949879025.1. Classification (GTDB taxonomy): domain Bacteria; phylum Bacillota; class Clostridia; order Lachnospirales; family Lachnospiraceae; genus UBA3402. The sequence goes on from CATLBO010000083.1 coordinate 13,715, forward strand.
ATCTGTATTTCGGGGAGAAAACCTGTATGTGGGGGCAAAGCTGGAGACTTTTCCGGCTTTACATCTATAATGAAAGGGTAACATGCTATTGTGGCAATTTCAGGGTATTCGCAAATAAAAATATCCACCGCATAAAGAAAGGAGCGTTTTACAGGAAGGCTGCACTGCAGCCCGTAGAAAGGAAGTCATATAGAAAGCAGGGAGACAACTCCCTGTATGGATTAAGGGGAATCCGTCCCGGAAGCGGGACATAGATATTTGTAGATCATTCAGCTGAAACTTATTTCATCACTTAAAAACAGGCATGGGCATCTTTCCCATGAAACAGCGCAGAAAAGCCAGCGGAGCAGATAACAAAATCTGGACGGCAGGCTTTTCTGTTTTTTTGCTACATACTACGTCTGACTGCCGGGAAGGTCTTCCGGGGGTTCCGCAGGCGGGCCGTCAGGACCTGCCCCTGCAAGTACAGCTGCAGCGGCTGCAAGGGCGGCCAGGGCTTTTTCATCGCACCGTGGGAGCAGCCGCATCAGGGTCTGGTATGTAGAGCCGGTTCTGTCGTGCCCGTCCTGAAAAATACAGTCATCCGCAGATATATTGAGAGTCCTGCAGATATGGAAAAAACCTTCAATGCTTGTGGAACAGCGGCAGCGCTCCAGATCCTTCTGGAAGGAAACGGAGTGGCCGAGCAGCTCCGCGCACTCAGCCTGTGTGAGTTTCCTCTTTTTCCTTGCATTCTTTAAGGCAGCACTGAATATACGGGCATCTTTGATTGATAGAGACATCTTAATCACCTCCTGATAGTAGTGTATTGCCATACCCCATAAAAGTAAAAATGGCAATGACGCACTAAAAAGTAGCGTAATAAACTACTAAACACCCAGATTTCTGGTGAACAAAAAAACATGGTTCATCAGAGTCTTATTTGGGTGTCTTTTTTGTGCCATGGGAGAGGACGCATGGCAGACATTGGGGAATGGTCTTAAGCCGGGCATCGGCAGGGGAATTTCGTTAAAAAAATCATATTCTTTTATGGGATACGACAGCCCCTTTATGGTAGCGCAATACGCTACTATTTTGTGGAAAGCAGAAAATCATGGGAAAAGGACGGTTATCCGGCATTTTGGGCGGATAATGGTTCTTTTTCTTTTGCAGCCAGGGTAGTTGGAGCCTGTACCATCAGGGGGCCTCCGGTCCTGCGGTCTTAACGCAGCAGAAAATGACTGGAGGACGAAAGGATGAAAGAAAAACATACGGATTCCGTACAGAACCGCTTTACCGCATACCTTGTGGCGGCAGTGGGGAATACGCGGAAGAAATACTGGGAACGGAAATACCGGCTGCAGGGCATGGACCTTGCACAGGAGGATCTGCTGGAGCGCAACTATACGGACTTTGACGAGCAGTACCGCGCCTATATAAATGAACATACAGATTTTATCTTCCGGGACTGGCAGAGGTACGGAGAGCTGCTGGCCCGGCTGGAGAGCGACCACCTGGCAAAGGCAATAAGCCGGCTGAAAGGCAGGGACAGGGAGATCCTGTTTGCCAGGGTCTATGGGGAGCTTACTTTTGCGGAACTGGGAGAGCGGTTCCAAATGGAGGCAAAACAGGCTGAGATGGCATATTACTATGTACTCAGGAAATTGCGGAAGGAGATGAATGGGAAAGATGGAATTTGAGAAACTGCTGGAGCAGGCAAAGGCAGGGGATAGGGCGGCGCAGGAGGAGATCTTCAGGATGTACCGTCCGCTGCTGATCAAGAACGCCATGGAGCAGAACGTGTTTGAGGAGGATCTGTACCAGGAGCTTTCGGCAACCCTGTTAAACTGTATCCGGAAATTCAGGGTTTAGCCGGTGCCGAAACTTTGGGGACCGGATAGGCATACCGGGTAATTCTGCAGG
>CATLBO010000084.1 GCA_949879025.1 uncultured Hungatella sp.
AGGAGAAAGCACGCCTTCGAGAAGAGCAGCGGGTGCGGGGAGTCAATCTTAATGCCACTAAGCTGGAAGAGTACAGCCAGGATCAGTATGGGGACTGGGATTATTATGATGACGAGTATGATGAGACATACGATGAAGCTGAAAAAGATTCCTACGGACGTCAGGCATACGATGACGGGGATTACTATGATGAGCAGTATGGCGATGACGGGGAATACGATGACGGATTCTATGACAATGAGGAATATGACAACAGAGGGTACGAAAACAGCGACAGCGATGACAGAGCAAGGAAGGCAGTTTCGGAAACAGCATCCGGCAATATGCCCCAGGAACATCAGGAAGACATTTTTACCGGGGAGATTTCTCTTCCTCCCCAGTACATAGACGAAGAGGAAGACGGGCCGTTTGATGAAGATGATGTCATGGCTGTGGAAAATGCATTGCGGGCAGCCTGGCAGGATACAGCGGATCAGGCTGTCATGGATGAGGAATGGGATACGCTGGATGCACAGGGGCTGTACGGAGCTGGTGCCGGGAAAAGAACTGACGCAGGCCGGAGGCATGAACAGGAATCTGAGGCAGGCTCAGGCAGAAGATATGAACAGGAATATGGGCCAGGCTCAGGCGGAAGATACGAACAGGAATATGAGGAAAGCCTGAGACAAAGAAATGGACAGGGGCATGAAGCGGATCAGAACCAGGGATATGAGCAGGGGTATGAGACGGCTGCAGGCCAGATAAACGGACAGGGATATAAGGCAGCTCCAGGCCATAACCTGGGACAGAAGTCTGCGGCAGCCGAAGATTCCAGAAGGGGGCAGGCATACTGGCCCAATGACGGACAGGCATATGAGGCGGATTTTGAACAGGACAGCAGCCTTGTGGAATCTCCGAATTCCGGGACATCTTACGAAGACGATCCTATGCCTGATTCCATTACCCATTGGGTGCCGGAACTTCCCAAAGAGGAGATTCTCAGGACGCCGAAGGCAGGGGCAGCAGGTGGCTCCCTGTTTGATCGGGATCTGTCTTCCCTTTCTCAGGAAAGCAGAACCTGGGAGGCAGGATCAGACGGGCAGAGCCTACGCCAGGAGGTTTTTGAGATTCCTCAGGAAAGCAAGCGGGTGGTAACGGCTTCGGGAAAAATTATAGAAAACGACACAGAAGCATTGAAAAAGAAGCTGGACATGCGGCGCATGGAGGCCCAGGAGGAACATGGCAGCGATGCGCTGGGCGTGGCGGCGCAGATACAAAAGAAAGAGATTATAAAAAAAGAATATCAGTTCCCGCCGGTTACGCTGCTGAAACGGGCAAGCAAGCCGGCAGGGGCATTTTCCGAGCAGGAGTACAAAGATACAGCCATTAAGCTGCAGCAGACGCTGAAAAATTTCGGCGTAGGCGTGACAGTGACCAATATAAGCTGCGGCCCTTCTGTTACCCGGTATGAGCTAAGGCCGGAGCAGGGGGTGAAGGTCAGCAAGATCGTAGGCTTGGCAGATGATATAAAGCTGAGCCTGGCAGCGGAGGATATCCGGATTGAGGCCCCTATCCCAGGAAGGTCTGCTGTGGGAATCGAGGTTCCCAACAAGGAGAATACTACAGTATATCTGCGGGAGATTTTTGAGTCAGAAAGCTTTAAGACTGCCCCTTCCAGCCTGTCTTTTGCCGTGGGAAAGGACATTGGAGGCCAGGTGGTGGTAACTGACATTGCCAAAATGCCTCACTTGCTTATTGCAGGAGCAACCGGTTCAGGAAAGTCAGTCTGCATTAATACGCTGATCATGAGCATTATATTTAAAGCAAGCCCTGATGATGTAAAGCTGATCATGGTTGATCCTAAGGTAGTGGAGCTAAGCGCCTATAACGGCATCCCCCATCTTTTGATTCCCGTGGTTACAGATCCAAAGAAAGCTTCAGGGGCATTAAACTGGGCGGTGGCGGAGATGATGAACCGCTACGACAAATTTGCCAAATATAATGTGAGAAACTTAAAAGGCTACAATGCCAAAATAGAGTCCATAAAAGATATTCAGAATGAAGACAAGCCTCAGAAGATGCCCCAGATAGTCATTATTATCGACGAGCTGGCAGACCTTATGATGGTATCTCCCGGTGAGGTGGAAGATGCCATCTGCCGTCTGGCGCAGCTTGCCAGGGCTGCAGGCATCCACTTGGTTATTGCCACTCAGAGACCGTCGGTTAACGTTATTACAGGCTTGATTAAGGCAAACGTGCCGTCCAGAATTGCATTTGCTGTTTCGTCAGGAGTGGATTCCAGGACGATTATTGACATGTATGGGGCGGAGAAGCTTCTGGGAAAAGGAGATATGCTGTTTTACCCGTCAGGAGTGCCGAAACCTCAGCGCGTGCAGGGGGCATTTGTGTCAGATCAGGAAGTGGCAGACGTAGTGGAATTCCTGGTGGCTCAAGGCATGGAGACGGAATATCAGCCGGATATTGAAAGCAGGATGGCAGCTCCGGCAGCTGCAGGAGGGACGGATGCACCCAAAAACAATGGCCGGGACGAATATTTTGAACAGGCAGGAAAATTCATCATAGAGAAAGAAAAAGCATCCATCGGCATGCTTCAGAGGATGTACAAGATCGGCTTTAACCGGGCAGCCAGAATTATGGATCAGCTGGCAGAGTTCGGCGTAGTCGGTGAAGAGGAAGGCACCAAGCCCAGGAAGGTGCTGATGACTGCACAAGAATTTGAGGACCTGTTGTCACAGGAGTAAACCAATGGCAGATGGCATTGGGAGCAAAAATAAAGCTTACATTTACAAGGAGGAAGATGCACATGAAGACAGACATTGAGATTGCCCAGGAAGCAACGATGCTGCCCATTAAGGATGTGGCAGCCGCCTATGGAATTAAGGAAGATGATCTGGAGCTTTACGGAAAGTACAAAGCAAAGCTGACAGATGAATTGTGGGAGGAAGTAAAAGATCGCAGAGACGGAAAGCTGGTTCTGGTGACAGCCATTAACCCTACCCCGGCAGGAGAGGGAAAGACCACTACCAGTATCGGGTTGGGAGATGCGCTGTCAAGGCTTGGAAAGAAAACGCTTCTTGCTCTGCGGGAACCGTCTCTCGGACCGTGTTTCGGCATTAAGGGAGGAGCTGCTGGAGGCGGATATGCCCAGGTGGTTCCCATGGAGGATTTAAACCTTCATTTTACCGGAGACTTCCATGCCATTACTTCAGCCAACAACCTTTTGGCGGCTCTTTTGGACAACCATATTCAGCAGGGAAATGAGCTTCAGATTGATACAAGGCAGATTCTCTGGAAGCGGTGCCTGGATATGAATGACCGGGTGCTGCGCAATGTGGTAGTGGGACTTGGGGCGAAGGCTGACGGCGTGGTGCGGGAAGATCATTTTGTGATTACCGTGGCCTCGGGGATCATGGCCATCCTCTGCCTGGCCGATGACATGGAGGATCTGAAGAAGCGGCTGGGACGGATCATTGTGGCATACAATTATGCAGGGGAGCCTGTAACAGCTAAAGACCTTAATGCAGTAGGCGCCATGGCGGCTCTTTTAAAGGATGCCGTTAAGCCCAATCTGATCCAGACACTGGAGCATACAGGCGCAGTGGTTCACGGCGGGCCTTTCGCCAATATTGCCCATGGGTGCAACAGCGTCAGGGCCACAAGGACTGCGCTGAAGCTGGCTGATATTGTGGTAACAGAGGCCGGGTTTGGAGCGGATCTGGGCGCAGAGAAATTTTTGGACATTAAGTGCAGAATGGCGGATCTGACGCCGGATGCAGTGGTGCTGGTTGCTACTGTAAGGGCGTTGAAATACAATGGCGGCGCAGCCAGGGCGGATCTGGGAACCGAGAATCTGGAGGCTCTTAAAAAAGGCATCGTAAATCTGGAGAAACATATTGAAAATATTCAGAAGTATGGCGTTCCTGTGGTGGTGACCCTTAACTCATTCACTTCGGACACTGAGGCGGAATATGCATATATTAAGCAGTTCTGCGAAGAAAAGGGCTGTGAGTTTGCCCTGTCCCAGGTTTGGGCAAACGGCGGGCAAGGCGGAGAGGCCCTGGCCCGGAAGGTGCTGGATACCCTGGAAAATAAAGAGAGCCATTATAAGCCTATTTATCCCGACAATATGAGCCTGGAAGATAAGATTGATACTGTAGCCAGGGAAATTTATGGTGCTGACGGGGTAAACTATGCTCCGGCGGCCAAAAAGGCCCTGGGTAAAATAACAGATATGGGGTTTGGAAACCTTCCGGTCTGCATGGCCAAGACCCAGTACTCCCTGTCAGATGACCAGAACAAGCTGGGAAGGCCTGCAGGGTTTGAAATCAGCGTAAGAGATGCCTATGTGTCGGCAGGAGCAGGGTTTGTGGTAGTTCTTACAGGAGCGATCATGACCATGCCTGGGCTTCCTAAAAAGCCTGCGGCCTATGGAATTGACGTTAATGAGAATGGAGCTATTACAGGACTGTTTTAAGAAATTTGAAACAACGGTTCTGAAGAACAGTAATCTGTATCAGGACAGAAACAATGCAGTGGGCAGGAGGGCGGCATGAACGTAGCAGAAATCCTGAAAGAAATAGATGGGACGCTGCTGTGGGGAGATCCCCAGGCAGAGGCCCAGGAAGTGGTGTATGATTCCAGGAAGGCCAAAGAAGGCACGGTGTTTGTGTGCATGAAGGGAACCAGAGTGGATTCCCATGACTTTATTCCCCAGGTAATCCGACAAGGATGCAGGATACTGGTGACAGAGAGGGGGCTTGACTGGCTGGAGGAGAAGGCCGGAGGGACTCTGCCAAAGGATGCTGCCGTGTTTCAGGTGGAAAACGGGCGGCAGGCCCTTGCTCATCTGGCAGCGGCCAGATTCGGATATCCGGCCAAAAAGATGGTCTGCATCGGAGTAACAGGGACAAAAGGAAAGACCACTACTACCTACATGATCAAGGCTGTCTTGGAGGCAGCAGGCAAGAAGGTGGGGCTTATCGGCACGGCAGGAGCCGTGATTGGGGACAGAACCTATCCTACGATTAACACTACGCCGGAATCCTATGAGCTGGAAATATATTTCGCCGCAATGGTGGAGGAAGGCTGCGAATACATGATCATGGAGGTGTCTTCCCAGGGAATTAAGATGCACCGGGTAGACGGAATTACCTTTGATTACGGTATTTTTACAAATATTTCAAATGATCATATTGGGCCAGACGAGCATAAGGATTTTGAAGAATACTTGTATTATAAGTCCCGGATTTTAAACAGATGCAGAGTAGGGATCGTAAATCGGGACGATGAGCATTTTCAGGAGATTGTCAGGGAACATTCCTGTAAGCTTTATACTTATGGACTGGAAAAAGCCGGGGATTTTCAGGCTGGGGATATAAAATATGTGTCTGATACGGATTTTGTGGGACTGGAATTTTCGGAGCAGGGCGCCTGGAACATGAACGTGCGGGTGAATATTCCCGGAAAATTTAATGTGTACAATGCCATGGCGGCTCTTGGCGTGTGCAGCTTTTTGGATCTTCCAAAGGAAAGGGTGCGCCATGCCTTGGAGCACCTGTATGTTAACGGAAGAATGGAGATTGTCCACGCTTCCAGGCGCTGTACGGTGATCGTGGATTATGCCCACAATGCAGTCAGCATGGAAAGCCTTTTGAAAACGCTTAGGGATTATAAGCCAAAGCGGCTGGTCTGTGTTTTCGGGTGCGGAGGAAACCGCTCCAAGGACAGACGATATTCTATGGGAGAGATCAGCGGAAAGCTGGCGGATCTTTGCATCCTGACGGCGGATAATTCCCGGTATGAGAAAACGGAGGACATTATTGCGGATATTCGGGGAAGCCTTGAAAAGACAGGCGGGAAATATCTGGAGATTCCGGACAGACGGCAGGCTATTGAGTACAGCATTCTTCATGCCCAGCCTGGGGATATGATAGCAGTCATTGGGAAGGGCCATGAAGATTACCAGGAGGAAAACGGCGTTCGGCGCCCGTTTCTGGATCGGCAGGTTATAGAGGAAGTTATTGCCAGTCAGGACAGAGATGCTTCCGGGCTTTTGCCCAAGTCTTAACAAAACCATGTAGGTTCATCAAGATGAACCTTTGAATCAGGAGAGACGGCAAGGAATGTACGCCAATATTATTATTGATATTTCCCATGAAATGGTAGACAGGACATTTCAGTACCGGGTACCTCCGGAGATGGAAGGAAAGGTTCTGGTAGGGACTCAGGTACACATACCTTTTGGCGCAGGAAATCACCTGCGCAAAGGGTATGTGGTGGATCTGACAGAGAAGGCAGAATTTGATACCAGGAAAATAAAGGATATAGCCGGGGTGGCTGTTGACGGAGTGACAGCCCAGTCCCGGCTTATTCAGGTTGCCTGGTGGCTGAAGGAACGCTACGGCTCCACCATGAATCAGGCTCTTAAGACTGTGCTGCCGGTGAAGCAGAAAGTGAAGCAGAAAGAGGCAAAGTTTATCCGAAGGCTTTTATCAAAGGAAGATATCCGCAGAGAGGCACAGGAGGCCGCCAGAAAGCATTATGGGGCCAGAGAGAGGCTTCTCAGGGCTTTGGAAGATGCAGAGGAGATTCCATATCAGGTAGCTGTAAACCAGATGAACCTGACCATGGCATCTATAAAGCCTATGGTGGAAAAGGGAATGATTGCTCTGGAGGCAGAGACGGTTATGCGCAATCCCCTGATCCGAGGAAGCCTAAAGAATGGGGCAGTGGAACTGAATCCGGGTCAGAGGGCTGCAGTGGAGGAGTTTGTCAGCCGGTATGACAAAGGCATCCGGGAGACAGCCCTTCTTTACGGAGTGACGGGAAGCGGCAAGACAGAGGTGTATATGGAAATGATTGCCCATATTCTGGAAGCAGGGCGGCAGGTGATTGTGTTGATTCCAGAGATTGCACTGACGTATCAGACTGTTCTGCGGTTTTACAAAAGGTTCGGCAGCCTGGTGTCCATTATTAATTCCCGTATGTCAGCCGGAGAGCGGTACGACCAGTTTGAGAGGGCAAAAAGCGGGGAAGTGAGGATCATGATCGGCCCCAGATCTGCGCTGTTTACGCCCTTTTCCGATGTAGGGCTGATTGTTGTGGATGAGGAACATGAAACAGCCTATAAAAGCGAAATTTCCCCCAGATATCACGCAAGAGATACGGCGGTTTACCTGGCGCAGATGAGCGGGGCCTCTGTAGTTCTGGGCTCAGCCACGCCGTCTTTGGAGGCATATACGAAGGCTCTCTTGGGGCAGTGGAAGCTTTATCGGCTGGAACAGAGGGCGAAGAAGGACAGCCGCATGGCACAGGTTCATGTGATTGATCTGCGGGAGGAGCTAAAAGAGGGGAACAAATCCATTTTCAGCAGAAGGCTTCGGGAAGCTATGGAAGAAAGGCTGGAGGCAGGGCAGCAGATCATGCTGTTTATGAACCGGAGAGGGTACGCAAGCTTTGTGTCCTGCCGTTCCTGCGGGGAGGCAGTAAAATGTCCTCACTGCGATGTGACCCTGACCCTGCATTTTGGGCAGAAGCTGGTGTGCCATTACTGCGGACATGAGGCAAAAGCGCCGGACAAATGTCCTCAGTGCGGCTCACCCTACATTGCAGGATTCGGAACCGGAACCCAAAAGGTGGAGGAGATGACAAAGAAGATGTTTCCAAAAGCCAGGGTGCTGAGGATGGATATGGACACTACGTCAAAAAAAGGAGGCCATGAAGAGATTCTGTCTGCATTTTCTGAGGGAAAAGCCGATATTCTAATAGGGACGCAGATGATTGTAAAAGGCCATGATTTTCCAAAGGTAACCCTTGTGGGAGTTCTGGCAGCAGATTTATCTCTGTATACATCGGATTTTCGGTGCGGGGAAAGGACATTTCAGCTTCTTACCCAGGCAGCAGGAAGAGCAGGAAGAGATGAACTGGCTGGGAAAGTGGTGATTCAGACCTACAATCCGGAGCACTACAGCATTGCCTGCGCTGCCAGACAGGATTATGAATCTTTTTACCGGCAGGAGATGGTGTACCGGGATCTGCTCCATTATCCCCCGGCTGTCCAGCTTTTGGCGGTTATGGCTTCCTGCAGGTCAGAGGAAACTTTGGAAGCGGCGATGGAGGCTCTGTCCCGGTGGGCAGGGGAAGAGACGCATGGGAAAGAGAGCAGGAGTGCAGAAGCAGACAGGGCAGAAAAAGAAAGCCGGGAATTAGAGATAATCGGCCCGGCCCAGGCGCCGATTTATAAAGTTAATGATATATATAGAAAAATTTTATACTTGAAACATGAAAACTATGATATACTAATAAAATTGAAAAATCATATGGAAGAGCAGAGCCGGCAGGCGCCGTGGCATCAGCAGGTGATGATCCAATATGATTTTGCATGACTTCTGTGTCATAGAGAATGTGGCGAAAGGCGCAGTGGTAGAACTGTACGGGAGAAGACAAAGAGTAAATCCTAGGATTTATAATCAATATTTCTTGTAAGAAAGGGCAGAGCGATATGGCTATTAGACATGTGAGAACCATAGGAGACGATATTTTGTATAAGAAGTGCAAACCGGTAAAGGCTATGACCCCAAGGCTTGCGCAGCTTATAGAGGATATGTTTGAGACAATGTACTCTAATTACGGAGTTGGGCTGGCAGCGCCTCAGGTTGGCATATTAAAGCAGATCGTCGTGATTGACGTGGATGATGATGATGTTCCTGATGAGGAGAGGAACCAGTATGTGCTTATTAATCCGGAGATTTTGGAGAGCAGGGGAAGTTCCACGGCATATGAGGGCTGTTTAAGCGTTCCCGGAAAATCCGGGAAGGTTACCAGGCCTGACTGGGTGAAGGTAAAAGCCCAGGACGAAAATATGGAAGAGTTTATTATGGAAGCTGAGGGGATGCTGGCAAGAGCTATCTGCCATGAATGCGACCATCTGGAGGGAGAGCTGTATGTGGACCGGGTGGAAGGGGAACTGAAAAACACCTCAGAGCTGACAGAGGAGGATATGGATTAGATGCGGATTGTATTTATGGGAACGCCTGATTTTTCCGTGCCGGTGCTGGAGACCCTTATAGAGGCAGGCCATGAGATCGCAGGCGTGGTGACTCAGCCGGATAAGCCCAGGGGACGGGGAAAATCAGTGCTTATGCCTCCGGTAAAAGAAAAGGCCCTGGAAAGAGGGCTTACGGTTTTCCAGCCTTTAAAGGTGCGGGCTTTGGAATTTGTGGAGGTGCTGAAAGATCTGAAGCCGGATGTTATGGTTGTAGTGGCATTTGGGCAGATTCTTCCCAAAAAGGTGCTGGAGATTCCGCCTAAAGGGTGCATTAATATTCATGCTTCCCTGCTTCCTAAGTATCGGGGGGCAGCTCCCATTCAGTGGGCCATTATTGACGGGGAGAAGGAGACAGGCATTACTACGATGATGATGGATGAAGGGCTGGACACAGGAGACATGCTGGAGAAGACGGTTGTGCCCATTGAGGAGGACGAAACCGGTGACAGCCTTCACGATAAGTTAAGCGCCGCAGGGGCAAGGCTGATTGTATCTACTCTTGAAAAGATAGAGTATGGCACTGCAGTAAGGACTCCCCAGACAGACCATGGAACCTGCTATGCCAGAATGCTGAAAAAGGATATGGGAGATATTGACTGGGCCATGGATGCAGACGCCATTGAACGGCTCATAAGAGGGCTGAACTCCTGGCCGGGAACATACACCAGATGGAATGGAAAGACTCTCAAAATCTGGAAGGCGGATGTGGTGGACAGGGAGTATGAAGGCGTATGCGGCCAGGTAGTATATAGAGATAAAAACACCCTTCTGGTGAAAACGGGAAAAGGGTGCCTGTCTCTTCTGGAACTGCAGCCGGAGGGAAAGAAGAGGATGACGGCGGATGCTTTTCTCCGGGGATACCCGGTACAGGAGCATACTGTGTTTACAAAGTCCGGTTTATGATTTCGGACGGAGATTTTGAGGAAAGGAGCAATTTGATATGTATGGTGGTTATTATGGATACGGCATGGGTTTTTTTGACCCTACCATGATTCTGCTGCTTATAGGAACGGGGCTGTCTTTATTTGCGTCCTCCAGAGTTAACAGTACATTTGCCAAGTATTCCAAAGTTCGCAGCATGACAGGCATGACCGGAGAGGAGGCAGCCAGAAGGCTTTTAAATTCCCAGGGGATCTACGATGTGTCTGTTAGGCCGGTTTCAGGCAGCCTGACGGATCATTATGATCCAAGGACAAAGACGGTAAATCTGTCAGAAAGCGTTTACCGTTCCGCCTCAGTGGCATCTCTTGGGGTAGCGGCTCATGAATGCGGCCATGCTATCCAGGATAATGTGGGATATGTGCCTCTTAGAATGCGGGCTGCCTTTGTACCGGTGGCAAATTTCGGCAGCAAATTATCCTGGCCTCTTATTCTTTTGGGCCTGATTCTGGGAGGCAGCAATATGCTGACTCAGATCGGCATCTGGATGTTTGTGGCAGTGGTGCTGTTTCAGCTGGTTACCCTGCCTGTGGAATTAAATGCGTCCAGACGCGCAGTGACTCTTTTAGACCAGCTGGGTATCTTAAGCGGCCAAGAAGTAGGGCAGACAAGAAGCGTGCTGGGGGCGGCGGCTCTGACTTATGTGGCGGCAGCGGCGGCTTCTATCCTGCAGCTTCTGCGTTTGGTAATACTGTTTGGAGGAAACAGGAGACGTGACTAAAGACAAAGAGGGCAGAGGAATGAACGTGAGAGAACTGGCTCTGGATATTCTGCTTGAGATTGCGGAGCGGGGCGGTTTAAGCCATGTGGTTCTTTCCCAGGCTCTTTCAAAATATCAGTATCTGGAAAAGCAGGACAGGGCTTTTATTACCAGAGTGACCGAAGGGACACTGGAGTACCTGATACAGATTGATTATGTGATTGGGAAGTATTCCAGCGTGAAGATCCAAAAGATGAAGCCGGTTATCCGCACACTGCTTCGTATGTCAGTGTACCAGATCCTGTATATGGACAGGATTCCTGACAGCGCTGTGTGCAATGAAGCGGTGAAGCTGGCGGCAAAACGTCGTTTTCAGGGATTAAAGGGCTTTGTCAACGGAGTGCTTCGGACTGTTTCAAGGGAAAAAGAACACCTGGACTTTCCGGATGACGCCGTCCGATATTCAGTTCCCCCATGGCTTTTGGATATGTGGATGAAAGAATACTCCCAGGAAACGGTTAAAAAGATGCTGGGAGCATTTCTGGAGAAAAGCCGTCTTACTGTCCGGTGCTGCCTGGACAGAGCCAAAAGGCAGCAGATTAAGGACAGCTTAAGCCGCCAGGGAGTGAAGGTAATTGACAGCGGCTATGGAGAAGATATCCTGTTTCTGGAACAGGTGGATTATCTGGAAGCCTTGGAAGCGTTTCAGCAGGGCTGGATTCAGGTGCAGGATTTAAGCTCTGCCATGGCAGTGCTTGCGGCACAGCCTGAGCCGGGGGATTACTGTATTGATGTCTGCGGCGCTCCCGGCGGAAAGAGCATGCATTTGGCGGATAAGCTGAAAGGAACCGGATTCGTGGAGGTGCGGGACATCAGTGAGCGGAAGGTGGCTCTTATCGAAGATAACATCCGGCGGCTCGGGTATACCAATATAAGAGGAAGAGTTATGGATGCCCTGATAAAGGATGAGGCGTCAACAGGGAAGGCGGATCTGGTTCTTGCAGATCTGCCATGTTCCGGTCTTGGGGTTATCGGGCGCAAACCGGATATTAAGCTCCGCATGACGCCAAAATCCATGGAGACGCTGGCAGGGCTTCAAAGACAGATTTTGTCAGTAGTGTGGCAGTATGTAAAGCCAGGAGGACGTCTTGTTTACAGCACCTGCACCATAAACAAAATGGAAAATCAGGAAAATGCCGCATGGTTTCTGAGGAATTTCCCCTTTGAGCCTGTGAATATAGAGGGACGGCTGGGGGATAAGATTAACGAAGACACTATGAAGCAGGGATATGTTCAGCTTCTGCCAGGAGTTTACCCCAGCGACGGGTTTTTCCTGGCGGTGTTTAAAAGGAAGTGCGCTGATGGGCACGCAGGCCAGAAACCTGACGGTGTCTGACAAATTATAAAAGGAAGTGGGCCTATGGGCACAGGCACATGTTTTTTAAAGAAGGAGCAAGGAAGTTATAAGCAGGACAGATATGGAAAAGAAGACAGATATAAAATCCCTGACCTTGGCGGAACTGGAAGAGGACTTGAAGCAAAAAGGGCAGAAAACGTTCAGGGCCAGACAGGTTTTTCAGTGGATGCATGAGAAGCTTGCGGATTCCTTTGAGGAGATGACCAATTTGTCAAAGGATTTGCGGCAGCAGCTTTCCCAGGATTATGAGCTGGTAACTCTTCAGAAAAAGGATGTGAGGATTTCCAGGCTGGACGGAACCAGAAAATATCTTTTTGGCCTGTCCGATGGTCATGTGATTGAAAGCGTGCTGATGAAATATAAACATGGCAATTCCGTGTGCATTTCTTCCCAGGTGGGATGCCGCATGGGATGCCGTTTCTGTGCGTCTACTCTGGACGGCCTGGAGAGGAACCTGCGGCCGTCGGAGATGCTGGATCAGATTTACCGGATTCAAAAAGATACAGGGGAGCGGGTAAGCCATGTGGTGGTTATGGGGTCCGGGGAACCCCTTGACAACTATGACAGCCTGATACGCTTTATCAGGCTTGTTTCGGATGAAAAAGGGCTGAATATAAGCCAAAGGAATATTACAGTATCCACCTGCGGCATCGTGCCGGGAATTGAACGGATGGCTCAAGAAGGCTTGGCTGTTACCTTGGCATTATCTCTTCACGGGCCTAATGACCAGGTCAGAAAGAGCCTGATGCCTGTGGCCAATAAGTACCCGCTTAAGGAGGTGCTTTCAGCCTGCACTACATATTTTAAAAAGACAGGAAGACGCCTGACATTTGAGTACAGCCTGGTAAAGGGAGTCAATGACAATCTCAGGGAAGCACAGGCCTTGGCAGAACTTATAAAGGATCAGCAGGGCCATGTGAATCTGATTCCGGTAAACCCCATTAAAGAAAGGGAATACATCCAGTCTGACGGGCAGGCTGTGGAGGCATTTAAAGTTTATCTTGAAAAAAAGGGCATTAATGTTACCATAAGAAGAGAGATGGGCCGGGATATTAATGGGGCCTGCGGACAACTGAGAAGAAGCTTTATGGAAGACAACCGATGATAAAAAGGAGGGGCTGAGGAAAATGAAAGCATATGGGATGACTGATGTTGGTAGGGCCAGGAGCCGCAATCAGGACTATATTTATTGTTCATCAGACCCTGTAGGCAGCCTGGAAAATCTGTTTCTGGTAGCTGACGGAATGGGAGGCCACAAAGCCGGGGATTATGCCTCCCGTTTTATGGCGGAAGGCCTGGCATCCTATGCGGATCAGCATAGAAACGGTTCAGCCATTCGGATTATAAAAGAGGGAATCAGACAGATTAACGGAGAATTATATGAGCTGTCTCTGAATCAGGCCGCCCTGTCAGGAATGGGCACTACTCTTGTGGCGGCGGTGACAGAAGGAGATACTCTGTATGTTGCCAATGTGGGAGACAGCCGTCTGTATCTGCTTCGGGAGGGGCGGCTGCTCCAGGTGACAAGGGATCACTCCTACGTGGAAGAGATGGTGGCTTTAGGGCAGATGGAGAGAAACAGCAGGGATTACCGACAGCAGAAAAACATCATTACCAGGGCAATCGGTGTTGAAAGGTATGTGGAAGCGGATTTTTTTGAGGAAGAGCTTCTTACAGGGGACATGATACTGATGTGTTCTGACGGGCTCTGCAACATGCTTAGGGATGAAGAAGTGGCAGCTGTCCTTGGGGAAAGCGGCTCTTTAAAACAGAAGACAGAAAGGCTGATCGCCCAGGCAAATGACAGAGGCGGTTATGATAATATTGCGGTGATTATAATTGACCCGCAGATAGGCGAGGTGGGTTCATGCTGAGAACAGGGATTTACTTGCAGGGACGGTATGAAATATTAGGGCTTATTGGATCAGGCGGCATGTCGGATGTGTACAGAGCAAAATGCCATAAGCTGAACCGTCTGGTGGCAATTAAAGTACTAAAAGAAGAATTCAGCAATGAAGAGGGATTCGTGGGAAAATTCCAGATGGAGGCCCAGGCAGCGGCAAGGCTGTCTCACCCTAACATTGTTAATGTATATGACGTTGTGGATGAAGGAAGCATCCACTATATTGTCATGGAACTGATCGAAGGGATAACCCTGAAAAGTTACATTGGAAAAAAAGGCTTTCTGGACGTGAAAGAGGCAGTGGGCATTGCCATTCAGGTAGCTCAGGGAATCGGGGCTGCACATGACCAGAATATTGTACATAGAGATATAAAACCCCAAAATATGCTGATTTCCAAAGACGGAAAGGTGAAGGTGGCGGACTTCGGCATTGCCAGGGCTGCCTCAACTCAGACCATGACATCTGAGGCCATGGGCTCAGTCCATTATATGGCGCCGGAGCAGGCCAGAGGGGGATACAGCGATACCAGAAGTGATATTTATTCTCTGGGAATCACCATATTTGAGATGGTTACAGGCCGCCTGCCTTTTGAGGGAGAAAACACGGTGGCCGTTGCATTGGCCCAGCTTCAGGAGCCTATAGCCAGGCCAACATACCTTAATCCGGAAATTCCTGTAAGCCTGGAAGGGGTTATTCTGAAATGTACGGAAAAGAAGCCGGAGCATCGGTATAGTGAGATTTCGGAGGTCATTGCAGACCTTCGCCGGGTCCTGGTGTATCCAGATGAGGATTTTGTGCAGATGGCACCTGAGGTGGACATGGGGGCAGGAACGGTGATCCTCAGGAAGGAAGAATTGGAGGAGATTAAGCGGGGAGTGGACTCTTCCAGGGAATGGGACGGCAGCAGAGCCTGGGATGGGCCGGAAGAAGCAGAGCCAAGAGGCAGCGTGGGCGGCTGGGATGAACCGGAGCCGGGAGACAGAGGCCAGTCATGGGACGATGACAGAACGTGGCAGGATCAAGACCTGCGGCAGGCAGCAATATCCAGAGACAGGGACTATATGAGAGAAAGGGATATTGGGGAAGAAAGAGGGACTGCCAGAGACTGGGAGTGGGATCAGGACCAGGAGGACTGGCAGCAGGACCGCCGCAGAGGCCAGGGACGGACTCAAAACCGCAGCCAGAGCTTAAACCGGACAGGAGGGCCCAACCGGGGAAGAAGGCATTCCAGAGAAGACGTGGGGCCGAGATTTGAAAAGCTTCTTGCTGCACTGGGAGTTCTTGCTGCCGCTATTATCGTGATGATACTGGTTGTGGTATTTTCACGGCTGGGAGGACTGTTTAAATTCAGTTCCAGAGAGACAGAATCTGTGGTACAAACAGAAGAAACTGCGGTCTCAACGGAAGCTATAAAAGATATGGAGGCACAGGTGCCGGATGTGCGGGAACTTCCAGTGGATATGGCAGACGCAAAAATGAAGGAAAATATGCTGATTTTAAAAGTGAGCAGCTATGAGGATTCTGACACCATTGCCAAGGGATGCGTCATTTCCCAACAGTATCCTCAGGGAACAATTGTGCAGAAAT
>CATLBO010000085.1 GCA_949879025.1 uncultured Hungatella sp.
GCAACTTCATAACACAAGCAGTAAAGCAGTGAATTTGTTTTAGAGATAAAGCAATTCGCTGCTTTTTCTGTTTTCAGGAAGAAAGACAGTCGTAACAGATTGTCTTTTTTCATGCAGAGAAAGGATTGAAAATATGGCAGACGCAAAGACAGAAAAGCAGAAAGTAAAAGAGATTACGGACAAACTGGAGGAAGGCTTAAAGGAGCTTTTTGAGAGCGAGAAATACAAAAGCTACCTCTCCACCATGTCAAAATTCCATAATTACAGTTTTAACAACACGCTCCTGATTGCCATGCAGAAGCCCGAAGCAACTTTAGTGGCGGGCTAGCAGGAGGGCATGAGTGAGAGCCAGACATTAAAGACGATGGTGCATGAAACAGCCATTCCATGCTGCATAATAAGGAAGTCAACAAAGAAGATATTCTTGCGCCTGCAAAGGACAGGAACACCAAAGAGGTGGAAGCCGAGAGCATATCTATTACGAGCAAACGGAAGGCAGTCAGGGCGCTGCCCTTGCGGTTATTTACGCACAGGCAGAGATTGATGTGCTTCCTGACCCTATGATCGGCTTATGGGAAATGGAGGAATACGGTTATTCATGGGAAGAAATGCTGCCGCTTACAAAAGAAATAGCATTAGAGCTTTTTGACCATGACCTGCCCGTGTACCAGCTTCACGAGGACGGTTCGGAAACCTTGATAGGGGAAAGGAAGCAGGTTACAGAATATGAGGGCATTTTCTGTATTGAAAAAGCGGATTGGGAGAATGAAAAAAGCCTGCTGGCGTTTCAGGAGGAACTTTCGGAGGGCAGGGCAAATAAGGAAGCACAGCTTTTATATGGGGATTCTGATAAGTATGGTATTTATCAGCTAAAGGATATTCCTGAAATGAGGCAGTTCCGTTTTACCGGCACGGAATCTTTGAAACGCATGGGTATCATAAAAGATAATTTAGATGCCATTACACTGGAGAATTACAACCTTGTTTATGTGGGAGAACTTTCTGAATTGCAAGGGAGTGTGCAGGGGGCGACACTGGAAGCCGACTACCAAAAATTTAATATAAACCACCCGGCAGATTTTAAGGGGCATTCCCTTTCTGTCAGCAATATAGTAGTGCTGCATGAGGACGGGGAAAACAGCGCACATTTTATAGATTCATTCGGATTTACCGGGCTTCCTGATTTTATGCGTAAGCTGGATGTCGTTGGCCGCCTTTCCAATCTGGATTTTTGCATTTTCAGAAATTTCGGATTAGAGGAAAAGGAACAAGACATATAACCACGGATGTGAGGAAAGAAAATGGCGTATCTGAAAAGAAGCCAGGTTCCCTATTCTCTGGCTTCCGGGATAAAATTCAATTTCTTTTTATGCGCAACTTCACGATAAACTGGAATTATTAAGCGAAATATCATCATGCTATGTTATGAATGTGGGAAGCTGATGATACTTTTCAAAATATCCAAGGGCTTCCACCACCTGTTCTGCAGGCAACACATAAGATAAAGGAAACGGATCAAGTTCACCATTTATTATAAAATTTATAGTCGCATCGTCTGTACCAGTATAGTTGGGATTTTATGCTTTGTTCTGAACTTATTAAACAGAAAGTCAGTGTCCCTCTATATTGTCTGCAAACGGAGCCGATGTATTGACATAAATTTTGTAATACCCATCGTCTGTTTTATTCACATAACAACTCCATTCATCAAAGACATAGTATTCAGACATACAATTCTTTATTTCAGTTTCCTGCATTTCTGTTGAAAATATGATAGAGGACAGACACTCAACATGGTTTCCGGTTCCTGATATATTCCCCGTTTCTGAATAAACGCTAATAATCTCAATATCTGAAATTTCACTTTCTAAATTCATCCGCAGCGTATTCGTTTGTTTTTTTGTTGTAATATGGTTTATGCACATACCAAAGACTTCATATAGCACCCAGACTACTATCAGCGCAATTGGTAGAAATAACATCACAATGCCAAATCTTTTTACCCAATTCATAAGTCATTTCCTCAGTCTTAAAGTTATAAACTCGTGGCAGTATCAATTCCAACACCATTAACAAGAAAGTCCGTAAGAGTATCAGAGATTTTTTCTGCATTTTCAAAGCTTAAGCGACTCTCAGAAGTACGATACAGACCAAAACCGTCTTTTCCAGTTCCCAAAAAATAGGCAAGATCCCCTAAGTCATTACCAAATAACCACGTATTACTGATAAACTCTTGATTAAAAGGCTGATTAAACTCTTCCAATTTTTCTAATGCCATTTTTGCACTCCAGATCCAAATAGAAGACCCTTCGTCTTCCACTTCAAATTCAGGACCATAGCTATCTTCCCCAGAAACTTGTTTCAAAAATTCAATATAATCTTTGGGCAAAGGGATTGGTGAAACACGAATGATTTCTCCGATATAGTTTTCACCGCCAGCACAAATTTCATCTTTGTCAAAAACCAGCCTTTTATTTATGTTCTCAATGAGGTTCATTTCTTTTCCTCCAATTCCCATTGCTGTTGCGTTTAGTTTAGCACATTTATAGGATGTTTACAAGATTTTATATACGAATAGCCAAAAAGAATGATGTGTCCACTAGACAATGTGGCAAAGAATTTCACAAAGAATTTCATATACGAAAAAGTGGAAGTTATCATGCAAAATGGAGAAATCACTGATATTAATATTTTGGAGCATAGGCATGGAATATACGGGCTGCCTTGTGAACTCAAGACCGAGAAGCCGTCTTGCAAGGAAAAGCACAGCGTAGAGAAACCAGTGGAGAAACAGGCAGTATTTGAGAACCTCTGCGAGGCAGCCATTGACCGGGAAACATGGGAGCCACTCAGCGCAAACGCCCGACTCGTCCGGCAGTCATCCGGATAGGGAACGGCAAAATTTTTTATACTTCTTTTACTTTTTTATCTCACATGAGCAAAAACGCAGGGAATGAAGTAGATTATGGCTAATTAGAGGTAATCAAAAAAGGAAAGGAAAAGCGCAGTCCAGACGGAACCAGCGATACCTTCAAGAAATATTTGTGGAATAGCAAGAGAGCTGCTATAATGGAGTTCAGAAAGCCAGAAGCCGGAGAAAGACAGGAACAGGGGTGTATATAAGCTTAAACCCCTGGGGCATACACTGACTGGCAGAACGCAATATGCGAAAGGAAGATTTGCTATTTGTGAGACTTTGGATTGTGACATTTCAGATGTGATACAGTTGGAACATGAAGAAAAATGCACTGATTCGACAGGTAATAAATGAATTTGCGGCGTTCAACTAAGCGTTTAGTAGTGAATCAACGCTTAGTATGTTCTAAATAGATTCTCTTTTTGATATACTGCGGTCAAATATAACAAAGGAGATTTATTGCATGGATCAGAAAAGAATAGGTGCATTTATTGCACGGTGCAGAAAAGAAAAAAATATGACACAAATGCAGCTTGCCCAACTATTACAGATTACCAATCAGGCAGTTTCCAAGTGGGAAAATGGAAGAGGAATGCCGGATGTGTCACTTTTACAGCCTTTGTGTGATGCTTTGGATATTAGTTTGAACGAGCTTTTTTCGGGAGAGCATATATCAGCAGAGGAATACAAAGGAAAAGCGGAGGAGAATATTTCCAAACTTTTTAAAGAAAAACAAATTGCCAATCTTAAACCTGTAAAATATTTATTCTCCATATGTGCCAATGTCACTTTACTTGTAGCAGTGATTGAATTAGCTGTTGGCCTTGTTGGGAATTTTTTTAATTCAACTATATTGGAAGCCATGTTAATCAATGTTTCTGTATGGCTGATATTGTTTTTGGTTTCAATGGGGAAATTGGTATATGACAGGAAAAAATTGGAAAACCTGAAGCATTCAGGCGTTTGCATGGACTCCGAAATAGAGGACATGATTCCGGCAGCCTGGATTAGGGTAGGAAACTACACCAGCTGCAGGATTGTCTGTCGATTTATTTATGAGGGTAAGGAATACAAAGCAGTAAGTAATTATTATGTTTTGACCCCATTTAAGCGAAAAGAAGATTTATATGCGAATGTTTATATTGACAAAGATAATCCTGCCAAATATAGTGTAGAGCTTTTTCAAACAGGTCGATAATTCAGACATCTTAAAATAGGATGCTCTTGCTTTAGCAGGAACGGCTTTCTGCCGAAGTAATAGGAAACAGCAAAATAAGGAGGAGACGGAAAATGTATGAGCTGGTACAAGTCAGTGAGAAATGTTATTACATAAACTGCCCGGCGAAGATAGGTGTCTATGCTGCAGACAAGGATAATGTATATCTGGTTGACAGTGGGAATGACAAGGATGCAGGGAGGAAGGCCAGGCAGATTCTGGATAAGAACGGCTGGCATCTGACCGCCATACTTAATACACATTCCAACGCAGACCATATCGGCGGAAACAAGTACCTGCAGGGGCAGACGGGATGTAGGGTTTATTCCAGCGGCATTGAAGCGGCTTTTACAAAATACCCGGTATTGGAACCATCTTTTCTTTACGGCGGTTATCCGTGTAAAGATTTGCGGCATAAGTTTTTGATGGCGCAGGAGAGCAGTGTGACGGATTTTTCAGATGAAAGTTTCCCGAAGGAGATCCAGGTGATACCGCTGCCGGGGCATTTCTTCGGCATGGTGGGATTCCGCATGCCAGACGGTGTGATATTCCTTGCGGACTGTATCAGCAGCAGGGAGACACTGGATAAGTATGCCATTTCATTCATTTATGACGTAGGTGCTTATCTGGAAACATTGGATATGGTGGAGGGAATGGAAGCTGCCATGTTTGTTCCCGCCCATGCGGAAGCCGCTGCTGATGTGAAAGAACTTGTCCGCTGCAACAAGGATAAGGTACATGAGGTGGCAGACAGGATTTTATCCATCTGCGAAGAGCCAGTATGCTTTGAGCGGATTTTGCAGGAAGTGTTCAAAGGCTACGGGCTTACTATGAATTTTGAACAGTATGTGTTGGTGGGAAGTACGGTGCGCTCCTATCTTTCGTGGCTGAAAGATACTGAGAAGATGGCAGCTGAATTTCAGGACAATATGCTGTTGTGGGAGAGGGTATAGGAGAAGTGATACTTCCTAATTTGACAGTTGCTGCACCAAAATTAACTGCCTGTCATTTTGGTGACGATTCCTTATACTGTCAGCACAGGTGACAGAATGGTTTATTTTTTCCATAGTCAGGCATTGGCAGAAGCTTTTGAAAATCTTAGACCGTCCGCAGTTATGAGGACAAAAGGCGGAAAGGAGAAAGCATTTTGATCTGTATTTTTTGCATGAGAGGGAAAGATTAAGGCTGTCCTTTCCGTTTTCATTGCGGATGGGGCAGCCTTTTTTTCTGTTATCTATATTTTTGTGTAGGAGGAAATTTTTCCTATTGCTATGATAGCATCATCGCAAACATCAAGAGCCTAAGGTTTCATCGGAGCAGTAGGAAACCAGCTTTGGGTAATCGGTAATTTCTATCCATTTACGGTGCGAGGCAATGACTTTTTCCCTGCGGAGCCTAGACAGATTATTTGTAACATTTACAAGACTGATTGCCAGAATATCAGCAATGTCCTGTTGTGTCAGATCAATCCGGTTCGTTGCCCTGGCAGGTGAGCAGATAGAAAACAGATATAAAAGATTACAAATTTTAATGAAAGCATTGTTGTAATCCTGGTGTGCCGACTCATAAATAAATAGGTTGATATACATGGAATAGGTTTCCAGTATACGGGCATTTAGGGCCATGTTTTCCTGATACATCTGATAGAAATTTTCTCTGGTAAATTCCAGCGTTTCTACTTTGGATAGTGCCTGTGTTCCAATAGAAGACTCAATCTTGAATTCGGGGTTTGGCATCCTGGATATACAGTTCCGTCCCCGTGAAAATGCAGGATCTTATGGTAGCTATCTTCATGCTCTACAAAAGTTTTAGCAATACTGGATTGTTTCGCCCATGTTCCAAAGCATATCCCCCTTTTGGGATGTGCGATTCCTGTAAGGTCTGGAGAGAAAGTAATTATAAAATTCTGTGTAATCATTGGAAAAGAAATAGCGGGGAATCAGCATTGGGCGCACTTGTCTTTCATTGGACTTGGTTTCAGTATACCATAGACTCGTAATTCTGCCTATATAAAAATAGAAGGGGGATGGATTGTAGAGAATTAGCCGCATTTATTATCGAGGCAGTTGGGATTGAAAGATTGGATTACAAGGCACTTTATATTGATGGTATCTGTCAGGATGCCAGCCGGAATGAAATTGCATTGGCTTTGAAACAAATCAATGGGGGCAGAAGACATTATTTTCAAAGAGCAATATACGGAGCTATATATGAAGGAAAATATATCAGATGATGTTATAATAGAAGCTGTGAAAAAAGTGGGAAATACAGTGTTATAAAAATTGACTAATCTAATTAAAAGTGGCTGAAAGCAGAAATTCTTGCTCTCAGCCATTTGAAATTTCATACAGGAGCCTTTTGCAATGGCATTAACTTATTGACATTGATTTTGAGACATCCTCTTTTGTATTGCGGCTCTGCTTTCAGAAGCTTTTTTATACTACCTGATACTTGGCTACATAAACCGGGAATGTATCTGTGCCTTTTACTTCCTTGCCGGCAGTAATCTTAACATTCTTGTCTGTAATCAGGTATTCTGCGCATGAGCCTTCTTCCACAACCGTATCTTGCATCAGAACGCAGTTTTTAACCTTAGCGCCTTTGGCAATCTTTACGCCGCGGAACAGGACGCTGTTTTCAACTTCGCCTTCAATAACGCAGCCGTCAGCAGCCATCACGTTCTTAACCTTGGCACCCAGAATATAGCGAGTCGGGTTGTCGTCGCGGATCTTGGTGTAAATAGGGCTTGGATCAAAGAGCGCATCCAGGTTTGTGTTGTCCAGAAGCTTCATATTCTCGTCAAAATAGCTCTTCATGTCGCTGATACGGGCCAGATAACCGTCATACAGGAAACCATGAACCTTCAGCTTGCCGAGTTGCGGAGCTACAATGTCCCGTTCAAAATAGGAGTAGCCTTTTACAAAGGCATCATGAATCTGCTGGATCAGGAACTCTCTGGACACCACATAGATATTCATGGAGAAGTTGTGGACACCCTCATCCTTAGGATTTATGTAGATTTCTTTTACATCGCCTTCTTCAACACGCAGCGTGTAGTACAGGCCTCTGTTAGGATTGGTGGCCTGTCTGGCGCTTATGGGAATCTCTTCCTTTGCATAGGCAATGGAAACATCAGCGCCGCTTTCAATGTGCTCGCTGATCATGGAATTGAAATCAAAGTTTACGGCAATGTTGGTGTCAGCCATGACAACATACTGCTGCTTCTGGTCTTTTAAGAAATCCAGAATGCTGGACAGGGCTTCTACCCGGCCGTTGTATACTTTAACAGTTTTCTCAGCAAAAGGAGGAACAATGTTAAGACCGCCGTTTTTACGGGTTAAGTCCCACTCGCGTCCGGAGCCGAGATGATCCATAAGGGAATGGTAATTCTTGCGGACAATCAGAGAAACATTGTCAATACCGCAGTTTACCATGCTGGATAACATAAAATCTACCATACGGTAACGGCCGGCGAAAGGAATGGAAGCCATCAGACGCTCGCCTACCAGCTCAGGTACCAAGGAATCGTAACTGTTTGGGAAAAGGATGCCCAGGGCATTTGCGTTGGAATTTACCATTGTTCTTCACCGCCTTTTACATTATTATTTACCATGGCATTAGGGCCAATCTTTGCGTTGTCTCCGATATAAATGCCGGAGCCAACGGTTGCAACGCCTTTCTCGGTGTCAGTGGGCATGGCGCCTACAACAGCGTTTGCCCCGATAACAACATTCTCTGCTATGATGCAGTGTTTTACTTCTGCACCGGCCTTAATGGTAGTGCCGCCCATAACCACTGCGTCCTCAACCACTGCGCCCGGCTCCACCTTAACGCCTGCAAAAAGGATGGAGTGCTTAACAGTACCCTCAACCCGGCAGCCGTCGGTGATCATGGAATTCTCAACCACTGCGTCGCCGCTGATCTTGTGGCCGGTCATACCGCTGTTGCGGCTGTAGATCTTCCAGTTTTCGTCAAACAGGTTGATGCCGCTGTGCTCCGGGTCCAGGACTTCCATGTTGGCTTCCCACAGAGAGGAAATGGTTCCTACGTCTTTCCAGTAGCCGTCAAAATGATAGGCGTACATATTGCGGCCATCCCTTAACAGGTTAGGAATAATATTGTTGCCAAAATCATTTTCGGAATTTTCGTCTGCCTCATCCTCTATCAGGTATTTCTTTAAAATATCCCAGTTGAAGATGTAGATGCCCATGGAAGCCAGATTAGATTTCGGATTCTTCGGTTTTTCCTGGAATTCGGTAATCTTGTCATTCTCGTCAGCTACCATAAGGCCGAAACGGGAGGCCTCATCCCACGGAACTTCCATAACCGCTACGCTGAACTCTGCTCCTTTTGCCTTGTGGAATTTTAAGAAGTCGCTGTAGTCCTGCTTGCAGATCTGGTCGCCGGAAAGGATAATTACATATTGTGGGTTGTAACGCTCAATAAAGGAAATGTTCTGATAAATAGCGTTGGCAGTGCCTTTGTACCAGTCAGAGCCGGAGGCCTGCTGATAAGGCGGAAGCACATGAACGCCGCCATAGAGACGGTCTAAGTCCCAGGGCTGTCCGTTGCCGATGTACTCATTCAGAACCAGCGGCTGATACTGGGTCAGAATCCCAACTGTATCGATGCCGGAGTTAACGCAGTTCGACAGCGGGAAATCGATGATACGATATTTGCCGCCGAAAGGAACTGCAGGTTTTGCCAGCTTCTGGGTAAGCGCATATAAACGGGAACCCTGTCCGCCGGCAAGAAGCATTGCAATCATTTCTTTTGCCATAATATATCCCCCTGAAATTTATTAGTGCGCAGCTGTCTCCCTTAGATGACAGCTGCAATAATACTATGTCCAAATTGTATCACATATTATTGAAAAACGGTAGTTTTTTAGATAAACATTTCTTGTTTTTTTTATGTTTGTGCATTTTGACAAAGAGAATTTATGAAAATTTCATAAAAACAGCACTTTACGGAGGGAAAATCATGGGTTATAATAAAAAAAGCCATAGGGCGGCAGGGAGGGAGACGTTTGGCTGATGAAGGGGCGGAACGTCAGAAACTGGCTTTCCCGGCAAAAATTATATGATGGTATATGGAGGGAAAACATATGGTAAAGATTAACAGTACTCTGAAGGCAAAAGAGATTCAGGCTATGTTCGACGGAAAGGAGTATGGAGGCGTTACATTCCATTTTACGAAGAAAGTAGGCATGGGCCTGGTGTTTGACATTGATAATCCGGAAGGAAAGAGTGCAGATGACGTTAAGAGTCTGGTAAAGTCCACGTTGAAGACCGATCCGATTCTGAAGGCGCTTCTGATTACGGTTGAGGTAAACTTATAATTGCATAAAGAGGTGAAGAAAGACAGGCCGCTGCGGGGATTGTGCAGGCCTGTCTTTTTATGCGCAGGAATACATATGGAAGAAGTTGTGCTGCAGCAAGGGCCTGAACGGCTGACAGGAGAAAAGGTTATTTCTCTATTTGCTTTGACAGTCTGCAGCGGCGCACGTTTTTATAATGTGTCTGCGGAACAGTTCCGCCATATAAGGTCTGGCCTGCTCTTTCCGATAGCCTATGGAAATATAGCGTTTGATGCTGGTACCTGTAAGCGGGATGAGGGCTACGCCCTCTGTGTGAATGCCCGGGCTGTCAGTCATAACGGCACAGCCGATTCCTGCGCGTATCATTCCGATAATGGTCCGGTCTTCTTCCGCTTCGCCGGCAGCCCGGACTGTGATTCCGGCCTCCCGGTAGATCTGGCTGGTTATATCCCACATGCTGGAGGAACGGGTATGGATAACTATGTTTTCCGGCTCCAGCTCTTGGATATGAAGGGACTTTCTAGAGGCAAAACGGTGTGAAGCAGGGACGGCAGCAACCAGAAGCTGCTGAAAAACAGGGACAAATTCAATCTGAGTTTCAGAGGAAATGGCAGTACAAAAGATCAGGTCGAATTGATTGTCTTTCAGCCCATTGACTAATTGACGGGAAGTCCCGGTTTTACAGGAGAAGAAGATGTGTTTGTTTATGGAACTGCAAAAGCTTTGAATCCACTGGGGAACCATGTCGTATTCCACAGAAGTTACCATGCCTAAGTCAATGTACCCTTCCGCCATGGCATGCTCCTTGCGAAGGTAGTCATTTCCCCGTTCCAATTCGCTTAACGCAGCTTTGACATATTCCAAATAATGTTTTCCCTGCTTAGTCAGAGCAATATTCCTCCCCCTTTTTTTCAAAGAGGTAAGCCCCCAGCTCTTCCTCCAGAGAGAATATGGCTTTGCTTAAGGTGGGCTGAGTAATATGCAGTTCCTCGGCGGCTTTTGTATAATGTTCATAGTCCGCCAGAACCCGGAAATAATAAAGCTGATTTAAATTCATGGGATCAGGGCTCCTTTGCGGTGTGTTTTATGGTGACAGTATAACAGAACTTATGAATTTTCGCTATGAGTTTCAATAAAAAAAGCTATTATTTATCTGCAGTAAAAGCGGTATAATGCATATATATACAGCTATTCCCAGACTTTCCTATAAACAGTTTATTGTCAATATTTACTCTGTATATGCGTCAAAAATTTGAATAAATGGGAAAGAGGTATAACAGGAGCCTGGGATACAGGAACAATCTAAGGAGGAGAATAGTTATGAGAATCAGGAGAAGAAGATGAATGGCAGGCATTATGGCGGCGGCTTTGACAATGTCTTCGCTGGCCGGGTGTTCCGGGGGAGGAAGCCAGGCGGAAACAACTGTAGCTGCATCTGCTGAAACTACTACGGCGGCTGAGACGACGGAGGCTCCTAAGGCGGGAGGGACTTTTGAAGGCAGTGGCACAGGAAGAAACGGAGACATTAAAGTAGCAGTCGACGTGGAAGCCGATGGCTCCATCAGCAATATCCAGGTGCTGGAATCAGAAGAGACAGCAGGAATCGGAGATACGGCTATGGAACAGTTGATTAAGGCGGTTGTGGATAATCAAAGTATTGCCGTGGACAGTGTATCCGGTGCCACGATTACATCAGAAGGATTTCTGGCGGCAGTGGAAGCAGCCCTTATAAGCGGCGGACTGGATGTGAAAGATTACCAGACAGTGGCTGCAAAGGAAGCAGGAGAAGACATGCTTCTGGATACGGAGATCGTCATTGTGGGAGCAGGAGGAGCAGGACTTGCAGCGGCAGCCAGCGCAGGAGAGAAAGGCGCAGCTGTTGTTGTGCTGGAGAAAATGAGTTCCATAGGCGGCAACACCCGTCTGGGAGAAGGTACATATAATGTGGCTGATATGGAGCTTTTAGAGTCAACTGGTGCAAAGACTACGGCGGATCTGGAGAAAGAAGTGGAGGAAGCCATTGCAGCTGAGACTGATGATGAGAAATACAAAGCTCTTATTGAGGAGGTAAAGCAGGACTATGATGCGTGGAAAACATCAGGCTCAGAGACATTGTTTGACAGTCCAAGCTGGCATGCCCTTCAGACTTGTACCGGAGGCGGAGAGATTGGGGATCTGGATTTGATCAATACATTTGCAACAGGTGCCGTGGACAGTTTGAAATGGCTGAAAGAGGATGTGGGAGTGCCTTTTAAAGAGGACTATATTTTCATGGCCATCGGAGGAAAATGGCAGAGAGGCCACCAGATTGATTTGATAAAGGCAACTGGCACAGAAGGCGATAACGGCGGAAATGTGTATATCACCCTTTTGGAGGAGCAGGCGGTGAAATCCGGCGCCGAGATTTATACGGATGCAGATGTTACAGAAATTTTGATGGATGACAGCGGACGGGCCTGCGGCGTTGTGGCAGAGAGGAGCGACGGCTCTACCATTACAGTTCATGCATCCAAGGCAGTGATCCTGTCCACAGGCGGTTATGCTGCCAACTCGGATCTGGTTTATCAGTACAGCAATGGTGCCATTACCACGAAAATGACCAGCTGTGCGGTCAGCAGCACCGGAGACGGCCTTAAACTGGCGGAAGCAGCAGGAGCTAACCTGATCGATCTGGATCAGATTCAGGTGCATCCTTTAGGCGACCCCATTAATGACTGCGGATGTGTGGCCCAGTTTGTAGGAAACTGGCTCAGCGCCCAATATTATATGTTTGTTAATAAGGAAGGAAAACGGTTCGTTAAGGAAGACGGAACGCGGTATGAGATGTCCATGGCAGAACTGGAACAGACAGACGGGCAGATGTGGCTTATTGTAGATTCCAGCCAGATTGCAGGGGATGACAGCAGGACGGCGCAGATTGAGTCTTTGATAGCGGACGGCCATACATTTGCAGGAGACACCATTGAGGAACTGGCAGAAAAAATCGGTGTGGATGCAACGGCCCTTAAGACAGCGGTTGACACTTATAATGAAGGCATGAAAAACGGTTCTGACGAGTTCGGCAAGGCAGCCAGCCAGGATGCGGTCATTGCACAGGCCCCGTTTTACGCAAGCCTTCGTACTCCTACTGTGCATCACACAATGGGCGGAATCCAGATAAATGCGGATGCCCAGGTGCTTGACAAAGATGGCCAGGTAATATCCGGACTCTATGCGGCAGGGGAAGTAACAGGAGGAATCCATGGCAATAACCGGCTGGGTGGAAATGCGTATTCCGATATTATGACCTTCGGACGGATTGCAGGAATAAATGCGGCAGAACAGTAGAAAAGCTTTATGGCAAGGACTGCAGGAAGTGCATGGTGACAACATAATTTGAATAAAAAGGAGCAAATTTCCGGAAACAGAAATTTTGCTCCTTTTTATTTGGGAGTTGAATGGCAGAAAGGGAAGGGGTATAATATTCTGGCAGATAAAAACCATTTCATAGGGCAAAAAACAGAGGGAGCCTGGTATAATATATGGGAAAGGCATGGTGGAACAGGATGAAGTTACTAACATGGGATTTGCCTCTTATGCAGCCGGAAGGAGACGGCAGAGAGGATGACAAAGCGGCATCGGTTACGGCATATCTGCTGGACTGGGGCCAGGAGGAGGAAAAAAAGCGGCCTGCCGTGATTATCTGCCCGGGAGGAGGATACTGGCGCCATTCTCCCAGGGAGGGAGAGCCGATAGCTATGGAATACCTGGCTATGGGCTGCCATGCTTTTATCCTCCAATATACGGTGAGGCCCGGAAGTTTTCCCGAAGGGCTTTTGGAGCTTGCTCTTTTAGTGGCGCAGATAAGAGAGCGCAGCCAGGAATGGAAGGTGGATTCCGATAAGATCGTGGTTTCCGGATTTTCGGCAGGGGGGCATCTGGCCTGCAGCCTGGGAGTATTCTGGAACCGGGAATTTGTCTATGGTCCCATAGGACGCAAAGCAGAGGAAATACGGCCTGATGGGATGATCTTGTGCTATCCGGTGATTACGTCGGGGATTTATTGTCATGAAGGTTCTTTTAAAAATCTTCTGGGAGATCAGGCGGCCAACCATGAAAAACGGAGACTGGTTTCCCTGGAGAAACAGGCTGGGCCTCATACGCCTAAAGTATTTATGTGGCATACGTTTACTGATGAAACGGTTCCGGTGCAGAATGCCCTTCTTTTTGCGGATGCCCTGGTAAAAAACGGAGTAAATCTGGAATTCCATCTGTTCCCGTCAGGCGGCCACGGGCTTTCGCTGGCAAGGGAAGATACTGGCAATGGACAGGAAAACCTTGTGGAACCCAGGTGCCAGTGCTGGATTAATCTGGCAGGGGAATGGATAAAGAATTTATGATTGAAAGATTGTGCGAAATCATGTACAATGAATGTGAAAATTAAGACAAGGGAGTAAAGGAGAATGATTATGGGTAAGAAACCAACAGTGTTAATGATTCTTGATGGATACGGCCTCAATGATAAATGTGAAGCCAATGCGGTATGTGAAGGCAAAACACCGATAATGGATCAGCTGATGAGCCAGTGTCCTTTTGTAAAAGGGCAGGCCAGCGGCCTGGCAGTAGGGCTTCCTGACGGCCAGATGGGCAATTCCGAGGTTGGCCATCTGAATATGGGGGCAGGCCGTATTGTATATCAGGAACTGACCAGAATCACCAAATCTATTGAAGACGGAGATTTCTTTGAAGTTCCGGAGTTTTTACAGGCAGTGGAAAACTGCAAAAAGAACAATTCTGCCCTTCATATGTGGGGACTGGTATCAGACGGAGGCGTTCACAGCCATAATACCCATATTTACGGTCTTTTGGAGCTGGCCAAAAGACATGGCCTTGACAAGGTTTATGTTCACTGCTTCCTGGACGGACGTGACACGCCTCCCGCATCAGGCAAGGCATTTGTGGAGGAACTGGAAGCTAAGATGAAGGAAATCGGCGTAGGCAAGGTGGCTACTGTCCAGGGACGGTACTATGCCATGGACAGAGATAACCGCTGGGATCGTGTAGAGCGGGCTTACAGGGCGCTTACAAAAGGTGAAGGCACACCGGCCCCAAGCGGCCCGGCAGGCATTCAGGCTTCCTATGATGCAGAGAAATTCGACGAGTTTGTGGAGCCGGTGATCGTTATGGAAGATGGCAAGCCGATGGCCACTGTTCAGGATGGAGATTCTGTTATTTTCTACAATTTCCGTCCCGACAGGGCAAGGGAAATCACCAGGGCTTTCTGTGATGACGACTTTAAAGGATTTGACAGAGGAGACAGGCTGAAACTGGTGTATGTGTGCTTTACGGATTACGATGATACCATTGGCAATAAGCTGGTGGCATTTAAGAAAGAAACTATTGTGAATACATTTGGCGAGTATCTTGCAAAACACAATATGACCCAGGCCAGGATTGCAGAAACCGAAAAATATGCCCACGTTACGTTTTTCTTTAACGGCGGCATTGAGGAGCCTAACAAGGGAGAGGACAGGTTCCTGATACCGTCTCCGAAGGAAGTGGCTACTTATGACTTAAAGCCGGAGATGAGTGCGCCAGGAGTATGCGATAAGCTGGTGGAGTGCATTAAGTCAGGAAAATACGATGTGATTATTATTAATTTCGCCAACCCGGATATGGTAGGCCATACAGGCGTGGAGGCAGCTGCCATTAAGGCCATTGAAACCGTGGATGCCTGTGTGGGACGGGCAGTTGATGCAATAAAGGAAGTGGATGGCGTTCTGTTTATCTGCGCTGACCACGGCAATGCGGAACAGCTTGTTGACTATGAGACAGGGGCGCCGTTTACGGCACATACTACAAACCCGGTTCCGTTTATTCTGGTTAATGCCGATCCGGCTGTAAAGCTGAGAGAGGGCGGACGCTTGGCGGATATTGTTCCTACTTTGATTGAACTGATGGGCATGGAACAGCCGAAAGAGATGACCGGAAAATCACTGCTGGTGAAATAAGGGCAGGAAAAAGAACATGGGGTCAGCAGGAAGCGCCGGTTCACCGGGACTTAAAGTCACGGTGAGCC
>CATLBO010000086.1 GCA_949879025.1 uncultured Hungatella sp.
ATATCTGTCTCCACTTGTAAAGCATTTTCCAACTGGGACAATGTAACATCGTCCAGAAATACCTCCTCGCCGCTGCGCAGAAGGTTGCAGGGCAAAAGCAGCCTGTCGCCCATATTTCTGCCTTTTAACTGAGCAATAATATCCTGTCCCGTCAGCAGCCCGGAAACCGTAATCTGCTCTCCGAAGAAATGATTCACAACGGGAATGACCTGTATCTCTTTTGCCGGACAGACCTGATGAAACGCTTCTGCCAGTTCCTGCAGGGTGGGAGCCGCAAGCACTCCTGTTGCGATGGTGATTTTCTCCGTTCTGCCCGTCTTTCGGGACTCCGTCAGTCCTTTTCTTCCGGCTTCTGCCAAGGCTTCCGCAAATTCCTGCCGGAGCAGGCGCAGCATTCCCACACCGTTTTCCAGCTGCGGATAGCCATCGTAGCTCTCTTCCTGAGGAAGTTCCTGCTCTGCCAGCAGATACCACTCGTCGCTGGCATGGATGAAATGCAGTCCCTGGGTCTCAAAACATATCTTCTGATAATGATGAATAAGTTCCAGAACCTGCCTGGCGTCCTGTTTTGTAAAAGGCTCCAGGGGATACAGACCCTCCCGGTATCTGCTCAGTCCCACCGGAACCACCGATACGCTCTCCATCACCGGCATATATTTCATCAGATCCGTAATGCTTTTCTCCAGCTCCTTTCCGTCATTCACGCCTTTGCAGAGGACAATCTGACCATTCAGGGGAATTCCGGCCTCATACAGCCAGTCTATTTTCTTTAAGGCTTCTCCTGCAAAACGGTTATTCAGCATTTTGCAGCGCAGCTTCGGACTGGTGGTCTGTACCGATATATTGATGGGGCCCAGTTTATAAGCAATAATCCGCTCCAGGTCATGTTCTTTCATATTGGTAAGGGTCACATAATTCCCCTGAAGAAAAGACAGGCGGGAATCGTCATCCTTAAAATACAGGGTATCACGCATTCCCTCCGGCATCTGGTCAATAAAGCAGAAAATGCATTTGTTCCTGCAGGAGCGGTACTGGCTCATAAGGCCGTTTTCAAACGTAAGGCCCAAATCCTCATATTGGTTTTCAATCTCCAGTTCCCATTGTTCCCCGTCCTGCTTCTCCACCAGAGCCACAATGGACTCGCTTCCTATATAATATTCGTAGTCAAATATGTCTTCCAATTCATGGCCGTCAATGGTAAGCAGCCGGTCTCCCGGCTCCACTCCCAGCTGATCCCCAATAGAGCCAGGGTCCACGGATTTAATCAAATGTCCTCTTTTCATGGCCTGCCTGTTTCCTTTCTCTTCCTTATATTAATGATAACAAGATTTGTATCTTTTGTAAAGGAAACTGTTTTTTTTCCAGTACTTTTATTGGAAACGTTGACTGGATTTACCTTGCAATGATATAATTTGTCCGAAAAGTACTGTACACATTTCTGACATTCCCACAAATATGGAGGAATTATCCCTATGTCAAACAATTATCTGTTTAAAGACTCACTTCCCGTAGCCCCCTTAAAGCTGGCCGCTTTGGAAGGATGCAAGGATTTTGC
Source organism: uncultured Hungatella sp. (assembly GCA_949879025.1). Taxonomy (GTDB): domain Bacteria; phylum Bacillota; class Clostridia; order Lachnospirales; family Lachnospiraceae; genus UBA3402. Next base: position 1,556 of record CATLBO010000086.1, read on the forward strand.
TTCCCTGGTCAATGACCATATTGTGTCATTCCGCAGACATGACCTGGAAGAATTGAAGCGCAGGAAAGCTGACTTAAATTACCGCGGATATGATGTGGACTCCTATCTTCTTAACATGAGCTGTCCCCGTTTCGGTTCCGGCGAGGCCAAGGCTATTATGGGAGAATCCGTACGCGGAACAGACATTTTCGCCATGGTCGATGTGACTAACCACAGCCTTACCTACAAAATGTTCGGCAATGTAAATCACATGTCCCCTGACGATCATTTCCAGAATCTGAAACGCATCATCGGCGCAACTGCCGGCACTGCCCACCGGGTCAATGTGGTTATGCCTTTTCTGTACGAAAGCAGGCAGCACAAGAAAGCCCACCGGGAATCTTTAGACTGTGCCATGGCTTTAGAAGAGCTTGTGGCCATGGGAGCCAAAAACATTATTACCTTTGACGCCCACGACCCCAGAGTCCAAAACGCCATTCCCCTTCACTGCTTTGACAACTTTATGCCCACTTACCAGTTTGTCAAGACCCTTTTGGGCCACACCAAGGATCTGCTGATTGACAAAGAGCATTTCATGGTCATCAGCCCTGACGAAGGCGCCATGAGCCGTGCCGTTTATCTGGCCAACAATTTAAGCGTTGACATGGGAATGTTCTATAAGCGCCGGGACTACTCCAGAATTGAAAACGGCCGCAATCCCATTGTGGCGCATGAATTTTTAGGTTCCTCCGTGGAAGGCAAAACCGTACTGATCATTGATGACATGATATCCTCTGGAGAGAGCATGCTGGATACTGCCAGGGAGCTGAAAGACCGGAAAGCTGACAAAGTTATTATCTGCTGCACCTTCGGCCTGTTTACCAACGGTTTGGAAAAATTTGACGAATTTTATGAGAAAGAATATATTGACTCTGTGATCACCACCAATCTCATATACCAGACACCGGAACTTTTATCCCGTCCCTGGTATGCTGCTGCCGACCTAAGCAAATTCCTGGCAGCGATTATCAATGCCCTGAACCATGATGTCTCGATTGAGAGAAGCCTGTCGCCTACTCAAAAGCTTCAAAAGCTGATTCAGAGCTACCGCTCTGCAGAAAAAAAACTGAAAGACTGGGAGGAAGAAATATGACACAGCAGATTAAGAGCTGCTGTAAACTGACGATATTTTAATATATGTTTTTGTATGTAAATCCGCCAAACTGCTATTCTGCCGCAAGTGCAGGAAAGATCCCGGCAGTATGTGCATTTGGAAAGGGGAATTTATATGGGAATTATGATGGTCACTTCTCTAAGCTCCTATGCAAAAAATATGGAGATGAATATGAGATGGCAGCAAAGGCAGGAGGAAAAGGATGCCTTGCCAGCAAAATCCCAGGAAGACGCCCTGGAAGAGAGGCCGATTTTAAAGGCTGTTTCAGATGAAGAAGTCAGATGGGCCAGAGAGGGCGAAGAAAACAGCACCAAGCCTCAAAAAGAGGATGGTGCCCTAACCTTAAATCTCCAATTGACAAAACAGGCCAAAAATGCTTACCTTGCCGCTCAGTCCGGTTCTGATACTGCCCCTGCAGATACTCCCAAGATTGATGTCAAAAGATAAAACGAAATAAATCAAATCTTATTTTTGCCGGGGCGTCTCTGTCAGGCATAAGAACGCCGCCAGATTCCCCCGCTCCTCCCCTGCAAACCGATGAGAAAACAAATGCTGGGGATTGCATCTGGTACAGATATCCGTAATCTGGATATGCTCCGGCAAAACCCCTGCCTCTTTCAGGATTATCTCATTGCTTTTCCACAGATCAAGCTGATATTTTCCGTTGTCTTTTTTATAAAACAGCTTTTCCCAATGCTGCCTGTCAAATTCTTTTTGAAATTCCAGCGCCACTTCTTCCCCAACTTCAAAGCAGTCCCGGCAAATGCTGGGGCCTACGCAGGCAATCACATCCTTGGGCCTGGTTCCAAAAGCCTCTCCCATGGCATCCAAAGTCATTTTTCCCATACGCTTTACGGTTCCCCGCCATCCAGAATGGCTTAGTCCAATGGCCCTATGTATTGGATCTAAAAAAAACAGGGGAACACAGTCCGCAAAAAAAGTAACCAGGGTAATCCCCGGCACATCGGTAATCAGGCCGTCCACATCCCGGTAATCCCGTTCTCTTACAAGCCCTTTCCCGGCATCCTCCTGTGTAACCTTTCTTACATTGACGGTGTGGGTCTGGTATGCCAGAACCATCCGCTCCATATCCACATCCAGGGCCTCTGCCATGCGGCGGTAGTTTTCCTTTACATGATCTGGGTTGTCTCCTCTGGTAAAGCTAAGGTTCATCCCGGCATACTTTCCCTGGCTGATCCCGCCGATTCTGGTAGCAAACCCATGAGATACCAGGCCGTCCCTTTCCAGCAAGGGAAATGTCAGATAATGGACGCCGTTTTTCTCCATGTCTTTTACAACCGGGACATTCTGCTCCCTTTTCCGAATCCAATCTATTTTCATATACGGCTCCTCCTTCTTTCCAGGTGCGTCCAGGTATTATTCCATGTCTTCATTAAGTTTTACAAAATGGATGTGATCTTCCCAGACGCCGTTAATTTTCAGATACTTTCTGGCAACTCCCTCCCTGACAAATCCGCATTTCTCCGCAACCCTTATGGAAGCCTTGTTTCTGGGCATAATATTTCCCTCTATACGGTGAAGTCTCAGGCTGGAAAATGCGAATCTGACCACTTGGCTGACTGCCTCTGTCATAAGTCCCTTTTTCTGAAAATCCTCATCAATCTGGCACCCTATAAAGCAGGAGCAAAAAGGCCCCATAACCACATTGCTTAACCCTACAAACCCTATAATCAGTTCTTCCTGCTCTTTTGGAGAAATGTAAAAGCGGTAACCTTTCTGTTCTTCCCACTCCTGTGCCTGGCGCAGCAACATATCCCTCTGGAACTGAACCGTATAATACTCCTCTTCCCTGACAGGCTCAAATTCCTCCATAAAATGCCTGTTCCTGCAAAAATACTCAGTAACCCTGTCCGCATCCCCACTGTCAGGCGGCAGTAAGTACAATCTGTCTGTTTCCAGTCTCATAGTCTTCCTCCTGTTCTTCTATGCCGGCAATGCTGCCTCTGTGCCTCTCTTTTGTCTTTGCTTTAATAGTCCCGCCGCCCAGTAGGCGGCATGCATTCAGGTATGCCAAATGCACCCGCCTAACTTTTATGTGTGGTAGTATGTCCGCTGCCGGGTGCATGGAGGTTTGCCATAAAAAAGCATACTATATGGCACCCTTTAAAATGCATCCCTGAAAAGGCAAATATTATCACCTGCAATGCTGACCACATCAAATCTGCAGGGAGTCTCCTCATCATATCCATGGCGGTACAGGTAATAAGCGGCCGTATGACGGATTCTCTGCTGTTTCTGCCTGGAAACCGCCTCCTCCGGATATCCGCTTTTCAAGTTCCTCCGGTATTTTACCTCGGCAAAGACCAGATACTTTCCCTCCATGGCAATGATGTCAATCTCTCCCAGACGATCCCTGTAATTCCTCTCCAAAATCTCGTATCCCTGACGTTTCAAATAGTTTGCTGCCAGTTCCTCGTAATGACTGCCTGTCTTCCGCTTATTCTGAGGCTGAGGCACCTTTTTTGTCCTCCAAATGAAAATTTTTCAAAAATGTGCGCCTGTGAATGGGGCATGGCCCATATTCACGCAGGGCAGCTATATGGGCGGCCGTTCCGTACCCCTTATGCTTTCCAAATCCATACTGGGGGTACATTCTGTCATATTCCGCCATCATCCGATCCCTGGTTACCTTGGCAAGAATGCTTGCCGCAGCAATGGACACGCTTTTGGCATCTCCCTTCACAATAGGCACCTGTTTTTTATCAATACCGGGAATAACCACTGCATCATTGAGAAAAATATCCGGTACAACCCCCAGTTTCTCCACTGCCTGCCTCATGGCCTCGTAGGTAGCCTGCAGAATATTGATCTCATCAATACGCCCAGGCGATGCCGTTCCCACTCCATAAGCAGCGGCTTTCTCCAGAATTTCCTCATAAAGCGTTTCCCTTTTCTTTTCGGAAAGCTTTTTGGAATCATTTAAGAATAAGATCCGGCAGTCTTTCGGAAGGACCACCGCAGCAGCCACCACCGGCCCTGCAAGAGGGCCCCTGCCTGCCTCGTCAATGCCGCAGATACAGGGAAACCCATCATAGGTCCGCTCATACTCCTGCATCGCCTCCAGACGGGCCAGTTCCTTTTCCAGCTTTTCCCCTGTTAAAGGCCTTATTCCCATGGTAAATCCTCCCGTTTTTTCCTGTACATGTATTTTACTGCTGATTCATCTGATTACGTGTCGATCTTTTTAAACTGTTTATGATGGTTATGATCATACCTCCCGGTACTTATGTCGGCGGAAACTCCAGGGTAATCCTTCCCAGTTTCCCGCTTCTGTAATCGTCCAGCATAAGGTTTGCTGCCTTTTTCCAGTCATACTGGCCGCCTTTCATCAGGCATCCCCGCACTTTTGCCACTTCTTCCAGGATTCTTGCAGCCTCCTGCGGAGAATCTTTTATGCTGTCTCTCTCTTCATCCCCGCCAATGCCCGTCTCCACTCCGTACCGCTCTTTCAGAACCTCCGGATACCTGGTTTCCAACAGTCCGATTAGTTCCAGGGCCAGCTGCTGCCTGTCCAGTATCTCGTCATTAATGGAGCCGATAAGCGCCAGGTGTACGCCTACTTCCTGGCTCTCAAACCGCGGCCACAGTATTCCTGGCGTATCCAGAAGCTCCAGGCTTTTGTTCAGACGTATCCACTGGTTTCCCTTGGTTACTCCCGGCTTATTCCCGGTCTTTGCACATGCCTTGCCAGCGTAGGAATTAATAAACGTAGATTTACCCACATTGGGAATCCCCACCACCATAGCCCGCACCGGCCGGTTCAGAATGCCTTTCTTTCTGTCCCGCTCAATCTTCTCCTTACATGCCTCCAAAACTGCAGCCTGAATCTGCTTTAACCCTGCCCTGCTTCTGGAATCCAGGCCTACTGCCTCCATGCCCTGGCTCTTAAACCATCTGATCCAGGCGTCATTGCCCCTGTCACTGGCCAGATCCGCCTTGTTAAGGAGAACCAGCCTGGCCTTCTGCCTTCCCAGCTCATCAATGTCCGGATTTCTGCTGGAAACAGGCACCCTGGCATCCACCAGCTCGATAATCAGGTCAATCAGCTTTAAATCTTCTTTCATAGCACGCCTGGCCTTGGTCATATGGCCGGGATACCACTGTATATTCATAAAAATGCTCCTGTTCTGTCCTGTCTTATTCTATTAATCCTATATCTAAAAGCGGCATCAAACGCAGCCATATTTTTCCCTGAATCTGATCTCTTTTAACATTTCCGATATTTGCAAAGCGGCTGTCCTCGCTTCCTTCCCGGTTGTCGCCCAAAAGGAAATACTCATCTTCCCCAAGGGTAACCGGATTTTCTGCCAGCCCTGGAAGAACTGCCGTATCCAGCCCTTCTTCCGCTTCCAGCTTCTTTCCGTCTATATACACAATGCTGTCTATGATCTGAACCACCTCCCCTGGCAGCCCGATCACCCTCTTTACATTGGACTTATGGTCCTCTCTCTCAAACACAACCACATCGAATCGTTCAGGCTTCCCAAAATCATAAACAAGCCTGTCCATCAAAACTACATCCTCGCCCTGAAGCAAAGGCGCCATGGACTGTCCCGCAACCTTTATCTGGGTGCCGAATCCGTATGCCACAAACCAGGCCAGGGAGATAACCACCACAATATCCACTATCCACTTAATCGCCCTTCTCAAAGGGGTTGTCTCTTCCACCTGATAAAATTCCAAACTTACACCTGCCTGTCATAGAAACCCAGCCATTCTGTCAGCGCAACTTTGACTGATAAGAAAAGGACAATAAATATACTTTATTGTCCCTGGGCTGCATCTGAAATAAATTACTTTACCAACTCTTTTACCTTGGCTGCTTTTCCTACTCTGTCTCTTAAGTAGTACAGTTTAGCTCTTCTTACCTTACCTCTTCTCACTACCTGAATGTCATCAACAAAGGGGGAGTGTACCGGCCATGTCTTCTCAACGCCGATTCCGTTGGAATTCTTCCTTACGGTAAAGGTTTCTCTTGCGCCGCCGTTCTGTCTCTTGATCACTGTACCCTCAAAAACCTGAATTCTCTCGCGGTTGCCCTCTTTGATCTTGTTGAATACCTTTACAGTGTCACCTACATGGAACTCCGGCACAGATGCCTTCAGCTGAGTTGCTTCGATGCTTTTAATAATCTCGTTCACTTTGGAACCTCCTTAAAATATGTTTGATGTTCTTAATACCCGTGTTTCGGTAACAGAGGACCATCTCTTATTTCAAAAACCAATTTATTCTACCATACTATTTTCGGGCACGCAAGCACTTTCTCGGGAAATTTGCGGATTCTGCCTTTGCCCGGCAAAGCCGCAGCCCGCCTGTGTAAATTACTGGTTATCGCCTGCTGACAATAAAAGCCGTTCCAAATACTCCCGCTCTTCTTTTGTCAGGTTGGCCCCCTCCAAAAGATCAGGCCTTCTCTCCAGAGTCCTCTTTATAGACTCCTGCCGCCTCCAGGTTTCGATATTCTTGTGATGGCCTGATAAAAGGACTTCCGGAACCCGCATTCCCTCATAGACTTCCGGTCTGGTATACTGAGGGTATTCCAGAAGGTTGTCATGAAACGATTCGATCTCGGCAGACTCGTCATTATTCAAAACCCCGGGAACCAGCCTGGCAATGCAGTCAACCATTACCATGGCAGGCAGTTCCCCGCCAGTCAGCACATAGTCTCCTATGGACATATAATCCGTCACAATCATGGAAAGAGCCCGCTCGTCAATGCCTTCATAGTGGCCGCACAGAAACACCAGATCTTCTTCCATTGCCAGTTCCCGGGCTATGGACTGGTTAAATACTTTTCCCTGGGGCGTCATGTACAGCACTCTGGGGCGTTTCCCCAGAGTGCTGCATAATGCCTCATAGCAGCAGCACACCGGCCCGGGCTGCATCACCATTCCGGCTCCGCCGCCGTAAGGCGCATCATCTACATGCCGATGCTTATCCACAGAGTAATCCCGTATATTAACGGCATGTATATTTATAAGTCCCTTCTCTGCCGCTCTCCCTATGATGCTGGTATTCAGCCCCTGAAGCACCATTTCAGGAAACAGAGTAAGAATGTGGTAATTCATGATCCGTCCTTTCCGCAGCCTGTTCCCCTATTAAAGGCTGCATCTGTCTCTGCCAGTACTGCCCTGCAAAAATAACAAGTGCTGAATTCACCAGAACTGACCTAAAGCAGTACTGGCAGCCCATCCGGCATCATGTCTGGGAAATAACTTCTGCCTGCCGAAAAAGGTTCTACAAATCAAGCAGTCCCTCCAAAACATGGGCCAGAACTTTCCCTTTTTCCAGATCTACATTTAATATGCACTGCTTAATGGCCGGTAAAAGCACTTTCTTCCCATTTTCCATGGTCACCTCATACACGTCATTGGCCCCTGTCTGAATCACATCGGTCAGGGTTCCCAGACGCTCCCCCTCATCTGTCTCAACACACAGCCCAATAAGATCCACAATGAAATTTTCATCAGGGCCCAGCTTTACAGCCTTATCTCTGGTAACAAGAAGATCCTTTCCCTTATAGATCTCGATGTCATTTATGGTATCATAGCCTTTAAATTTCAGGATAACCATATTTTTAAAGAACTTTACCTGGGCAATCTCCATGGTTTTAAGCTCTTTTCCTGTATCCAAAAGCACTTCTTTCAATTTCTTAAACCGTGCGGCATCATCTGTAGTGGGAAATACCTTTACTTCCCCACGGACTCCATGGGTGGAGGTGATGACGCCTACCCTCAAAGTGTCTTCCATTCCGTCTTCCCTTTTCCAGCACTGATAGTGAGAAATAAGACCGTCTTCCCATAAGGACGGCGGTCTTATTTCTCCTATTGGATCTCTACAACTACTTTTTTCTCTTCCTTCGAGGCTGCTGCCTTGACAACAGAACGAATAGCTTTGGCGATTCTGCCCTGTTTTCCAATAACCTTTCCCATGTCAGAGGGGGCCACTTTCAGTTCCAGAATGGTCTCGCCGTTTTTCTCGGTCTCCGTCACGGTAACTTCTTCGGGATGTTCCACAAGGGCTTTTGCCATTACCTCAACTAATTCTTTCATATCCCTCACCTCAGGTTACTGGATGCCAGCAATCTTCAAAAGCTTTCCAACAGTCTCCGTAGGCTGTGCGCCTGTGGACAGCCACTTTTTCGCTTTCTCCTCGTTGAACTTAATAACGCTGGGTTCCTGGTTGGGATCGTAATAACCAACCTCTTCGATGAACTTGCCGTCTCTAGGAGATCTGGAATCTGCAACAACAACTCTATAGAAAGGTGCTTTCTTATGTCCCATTCTTCTTAATCTCATCTTTACTGCCATGTCTTTCTCACCTCCTCATACCATGGTATATCTGCTGTTTCTTTATAGGCAAAAGCAAAAGCCCCCTGTTTTTGTCCGCCGGATGTCAGTGAACAAAAACTGCAAAATGCATCGTGTATCCATGCATCAGAAACATGTTTCAAACATGCCCTGGTTCCCTGCTTTGCTAACAAATCTTAAAAGGGCATCTTAAGCTTTCCGAACATGCCGCCCAGTCCGCCTCTTCGTTTTCCGCCCATCATTCCGGGAAGCTGTTTCATCATTTTTTTCATCTGGTCAAACTGCTTCACAATCCGGTTTACTTCCTGAATCCCTACCCCGGCGCCTTTAGCAATGCGCTGCTTCCTGGAAGGGTTTAAAATAGAAGGATTGGCCCTTTCCTCTTTGGTCATGGAAAGAATAATAGCTTCTACCCGATCCATGGCAGAATCATCAATGTCCATGCCGCCTTTTACCTGGGGCATCCCCGGCATCATGCTCATGATGCTGGCCATGCCGCCCATTTTCTTAATCTGATTCATCTGGTCGAGGAAATCATTAAAATCAAACTCCGCCTTCTTCAGCTTCTGAGTCAGTTCCCTGGCCTTTTCCTCGTCTACTTCCATCTCGGCTTTTTCAATAAGGGAAAGAATATCTCCCATGCCTAAAATCCTGGAAGCCATACGGTCGGGATAAAACTGTTCCAGATCGGAAAGCTTCTCTCCCATACCGATGTACAGAATCGGCTTCCCGGTAACTGCCTTAATGGACAGGGCTGCACCGCCCCGGGTATCGCCGTCTAGCTTAGTGAGGATAACTCCGTCGATTCCGATCTTTTGTTCAAAGCTCTCCGCCACATTAACCGCATCCTGCCCGGTCATGGCGTCTACAATCAAAAGCGTCTGGTGAACCTCCAGGGCTTCCTTAATCCTGGCAAGCTCTTCCATCATGCCTTCGTCAATGTGAAGGCGCCCTGCCGTATCCAGAATAACCACGTTGAACCCGTTCTTCTGGGCATGTTCAACTGCCGCCTTGGCAATATTCACCGGGTCCTGATGATCCCCCATGGAAAATACGGGAACTCCCTGCTTGTCACCATTGATCTGCAGCTGCTGAATGGCCGCCGGACGGTACACGTCACAGGCTGCCAGAAGCGGCTTCCTCCCTTTGGACTTAAGCTTTCCCGCAATTTTGGCCGTGGTGGTAGTCTTGCCGGCACCCTGAAGTCCCGCCATCATAATAACCGTGATCTCGCTTCCTGGCTTTAAGGCGATCTCCGTGGTTTCGGAGCCCATAAGACTAATAAGTTCCTCATGGACGATCTTAATCACCATCTGCCCCGGCGTCAGGCTGTTAAGCACATCCTGCCCGATGGCCCGTCCCTGTACGGAACTGATGAACTGCTTCACTACCTTGAAGCTTACATCCGCCTCCAGCAGAGCCATCTTCACTTCTTTTAATGCGGCTTTCACGTCTGCTTCGCTTAAGCGTCCCTTGCCCCGCAGATTTTTAAATACATTCTGTAATTTATCCGATAAGCTCTCAAAGGCCATAGTGTTAAGTATCCCTCCTGTCACCTTTGCCATCATACACGAAAAAAGTCAGAGTGTCAAGTATTTTTTCTTTACAGGCAAAAAATTTCAAAATGAAAAATCTGCACTGTGCTTTTTATAAACGCAGCACATAATGTTGTAAAGAATAGTGCTGCCTTCAAAGCTTATTACATGCCAAGATATGGGCTTTTGCAAAAAGCTTACTGCTCTGCTTTTTCTTCTAATGCAAGTTTCTCGGCATTTGGCAACGCCTTTACTTCTTGCCCTGCTCTGTTCTCATCGAACACCAGCATCTGCTTTTGAACCATTTCTAACATTCCTGCAGTAATCTGACCTGTTTGTTCAATAATGCGCTCTTTACTTGTCAGAAATCCGTCAATAATCTGCGTTTGACGCTTTGATACAGCCTCCAACTGCATAATATAATGCCTGGCCTGCAATGCCATATCTTCCTCAATACGTTTCATATATAACTTGTGTCCCGGTGTCCCTTCCTCATACTGTTCAAGAATGGAAAGCAATTCTGGCAGTTTTTCCGTATTATACCGATCATTGTCCTCTTGTATTTTAGTACTAAGATCGTCATAAAAGGTTTCAATATCTTTGATAACCTGTAGGGAACCTTTTTCAATAATCTGCAGACGTTTTTCTGCTATTTCATTCAGCTTATCCTGCATTGCCATAATGGTCTGTGCCATAACTGCCATGCCCTGTGTCTTCGCTTTTTCTAAAGCAATTTGGCTTTCTGTTTCGTATTGTAAAATATCTAATCGTGCCTGCTTCATCAATTCAATACGATCATTTTCCATTCCTGCAAGACGGATTTTGGTATCTGCCTCAATCTCTGCTACCTTTACCTTGTCCGGTTCATAAGTAGTACTGGAAGTCGAACGGCTTCCCCCACCTCCAAAAATCCCCTTAAAAAATCCTCCGATTTTCCCAAATACCCCCATTCCTTCACTCTCCTCTAATGGTAATTTGCCGCTTAATACCCGTTCAACCTGTCTGCTGCGAAATCTTCCTAAAGTGCATGTATTGGCAAAATGCTCACAGTTATTGAAAACCAGATGATAGCCTTTCTCTCCTAAACAGGAACGGGCATAATTCACAATATGCTCTACCGGATAAAGATCATCTGATTCATCGTCACTGTATAATTTCACCTCCGCTCTTCCGCCACGTAAAAACTGTGCAAGAGATGTACGAATCACTTCGCATTTTGACCAATCCAGCACGCTGTCATCCTCTGTACCTGTAAAATGGATTACCTCATCATCCGAAATATAAATGCCGTGATGTGAATAAATTCCTGAGCGCTGCACACGAATATGATCACTGCGTTTTGGTTGAAGAACCTGCCACGTTTCCTCTACTTCAATATCTATAACTATAGGAATTTTCGCTGCTATATCTCTCATTGCTTCATCAGATCCTTGCGCATTTTGAAAATCAGAGAATTATACTCCTTTTCTCTACGGGATTTTTCCTGGCCATAAGCCTTTGCATCCGCCAGGTAAATATCGTAATTCTTCTGCTTTAAAGTTGCAAATTCAGAGAGAATCGTCTGTGAAATTTTCTGCAGATCATGGTCAGATACAAAGGTAAGGATTTCATCAATCTGGATATCCAATAGACAATTGGCCCACTTCAAGATGAACACACGATCTTCTGCATTGGAGCAGTTAAAAATAATCTCCTGCAAATCTGCCTGTAAAGATGCTGTGTATTTATACAGTTGGCTCTCCGTTTCAAACTTGTCCTGCAGCTCACCTCCAGCCTGAAATACAAATTTCTGGTAGATCCCTTTTCTTTCTTCTATGAAGAATTGATCAATCTTATTCTTATATTCATCAAGTGCTGCAATGAGAAGCTCCGGGACACTGCTTTTAATTTCTGTAACTGTCGGTATAAAAGACTTCAAGCCACGTTCAATCACTGGCTGCACCTTCTGTTCAATAGCAAAACGAATGCTCTGCCAATCTGCATACCATTGATTCCAGACTTCTTCTTCAATACCATCATCTTCACAAGACGCCTTTAAATCTTCCCGATAGGTTGTCTTAAATACACGGTAATTTTCAGTCCACTTTTCCCATATGGCAATGGCATTCATTACAAACTGGTGATTATCCTGAAAGTATTCAATCTTTAACAATGCATTTTTAATTATCTTTGCAGTATTTTCAGCAATAAACGAAAAACTTGCACGCTCTTCTTTTTCAAGAAGCGCCAACTCATGGATAGCATCCTCTCCATTATCAATTTCATCTATCCGATATTCCAAAGCATCTGCCTGCTTCTTTACAGCAAGAATTTTACTTCTTACACTATGCATTCCCAGGGAAAACCTTTTTTGGAAATACTGCTGCCGTTCTGCAAGAAGTGTATTTTCTACATCTGTTAAATGGGGGTTGTCTTCATACTTCTTCGATAACTTCAAGCCTATCAAGTTAAAGTCACGGATAACCGATTCCATTTCCTGTTCATAATAATCCAGCTTATCCATTAATTCACATGTCCATTGCTGCACAGCCTGATAATAGCGGATTATGGATTTATTGATGGCATCCATATCATACTTAACAAGTAAAGCCATATAATCAAAATCTGAAGACAGAAGCGTAACTGTCTGCAGAGCATCTATCTGTGCCTGTAATTCCTGCAGCTGCTGCAATAATGCCGGCTTTTCAAAATAAATCATATGATAAAGCTGTGTAATTTCATCTTCGTCAAAAATCGGCCAAAGTTCATTCTCTACAAACAGATCCAAGGTGAATTGCAGGCGTTCTTTTTCGGTATAAATATGACTGTTGGGAGAAATATTGTTTTTATAATCATTATTTTCACATAAACAAGAAGTACAAAGGGTCAAATATGCTGATGAGTTATAATAGTGATGTGTCTTATTTTTAACATTAATCATATTATCTGAATCCTTTACTGCAAACCACCATTCTTGATCTTTAATTAACCCACTACCTC
>CATLBO010000087.1 GCA_949879025.1 uncultured Hungatella sp.
AAGACGGCATTGAAAAATATCTGGCCCGACAGATCAGCGCATTTTCAGAAGAAGAAATGGCAGAGGAGGATATTCTTTTGAACAAACCTCCGGTTTTAAGCCTTTCTGACCCGCTTTCCAGCACGATTTCAGTCTTTGAAGTTTATCCAGGGAACTTTAACTGGAATACAGCCGACGGGGAGGGAATCATTGCCTGCGGCTCAGGACCCTGGGATGAGACGATGCTGAAATCTATGGAAAAGTTAAATCTTCCAAAGTACAATGGAACGGATAAGGTTCTTTATAGTTATTTCATGTCCCGGTGGCCGGATAAGCTGACCATACGCCAGTGGGACATGAAAGAAGCGGGAAATGAAGATGCGCAGGAAGATTGGGTAGCTGATCTTTACTGCAGAATGCCTTTTTTAGAACTGGAAAAAGGAAAAGTTTACGAATTTTCGGCAGAGTGGGAAAAGGAGAGTATGAAGAAAAGCAGATGCTGGGGAGACGCCAGATATTTATTTGTGACAGAGTAATGGAAGGGAGCATTATATGAAGAACATGTGGAGGGCAGCTATTCTGGCCATGTGTGTCTGCGCTTTGGCAGGGTGCAAAAAGGCAGAAGAAAAGCCAGGAATTGAAACAGAGGCGGCAGGAACCCAAGAGGAAATGACAGATCTGGTAAAGGATGATGCCAGCAAAGAGACTTCCAAAGAACAAGAAAGTCAGGAGACAGAAGCGACGGAAACTGAGACAGATGGAGAATACATTTTCCCGGAAAGCGATACCAGGCTGCTGACGTCAGAAGAATTAAGTAGCATTCCTGCAAATCAGCTGAGGCTGGCCCGCAATGAGATTTTTGCCCGCCGGGGACGGTTGTTTACCTCTGCGGAACTTCAGGAGTATTTTGAGTCAAAGGACTGGTATGAAGGCACCATAAAGCCGGAGGAATTTTCGGACAGCATGCTCAGTGAGATTGAGAAGGAGAATATCGATCTGATTAAGGCCAGGGAGGAGCTGGGGGACATTCTGGACACGGCGGCAGCTTATAAAAAGATTATGGATGAGAACCAGCTGTTCGGATGGAATGGCTTATTGGATTACGGCCGTATTGAGGTATCTATGAGTGATAATTATGCGGACTGGTATCCGGCTCTGGAGGACAAAGGAGGCTATTATGAAGCCAAAGATCAGATCCTCTGCGTCCCGGTTTACTATGACTGGGATGAGGTTGAAGCTGTCAAGGAAGGTGATAAGCTTACGCTTTCTTTTGGAATGCTGAATGAGAGCGCTGTATACACAGTAACAGACATCCTTCAGGAGCATGGAAAAGAGGCAAAGGTCATCTCTGTCTTTGCTCCGGAACAGTACGGGGAAATGCAGCTGGTGTTTACTGATGCATTTCATGTGGGAAAATATGTGCTGGCTATTGTAGATGAGATTGTAGGTGATAATTATGTCATCTGGAACAGTGACGATATCAGCTGTGCCTGTGACACACTGTACGCCGGAAGCTTTTATCTTTCCAAAGACTGTGTGATTGATGTGGCCGGGCAGATGCGTTCTGTGGAAGACCAGAGGGAGCTGGACTGGGAGAAGAACCCATTCGGAGGGGCTATTTTCGGAAATATTCTTGATATAGACGCAAATGGTCTTATTACCCGGATTCAGCAGCAGGTGGCAGGATAATTTTCCCAAAACAGAAGGCATGGATGGCAGAACCTGGTTTCAGTGACAAATGTCACTTCCATAATGACGCATGACATCTACCATTCCCCAGACCCTTTTTATATAATAAGGGTAATGAAAAAACTTTAGAAAGGGGAATGGAAATGGCGTGGATTATGATTTTGCTTGTCTGGCTAGTAGCTCCTTTTGCAGAGCTGGGAGTTATTATAGGATTATTGGTATCGAATCAAGAGTATAAAAAGCGGATTCAGGAGCTGGAAAGGGGCAGGCTCAGAAGCAGGGCCTTTTTTGAAACAGGGGAAAACGCCGTGGAGGAAAATATGCAGCCCAAAATCCAATTATGGCATGACAACATGGAAACAGCAGGGGCCGTACCCAGCATGCCCCTGGACAGGGACATGGGGAACAGTGATGCAGGGCCTCAGGCGTCAGATGAAGAATGGCATGAAGTAAAATCCCTATCAAAGGACATCCGGCCCCAGGAAAGGCAGCCAGTATCCCAAAGCTGCTGCGCCGCAGTCTCAAAAAAGGTCTTTCAGGCTGGCCTTGGAACCATGGCTCTGGTGCTTGGCGTGATTCTGACTGTATTGGCAGGGCTGATTTTTGCCACAACAACATGGCACATTCTTCCGGATATATGCAAAGCATATTTGGTTCTCCTATGCGCTTTCGTGTTTTTCGCAGCCAGCTATGGGGCAGAAAATATATTTCATATCCACAGGACAGGCAACGGGCTCTATATTTTGGGAAGTATCTTTCTGTTTCTTGCAGTTTTGGCCGCAGCATATTTCCAGCTTTTGGGAGCAGAATTTATTCTTGACAAAGAAAACCGATGGAAAGTCCTCTGGGTGGGAAGCACTGTCACTATGGGGGCGTTTTGGGCAGGAATGAAACGGTTTCAGGACCGGGTCTACACTCAGACCTGCCTGTGGGGAATAAGCCTCACCTTGTTTTTCATGGCAAAAGCATTGTCAGCCGGATGGAACGGGTTTGTATGCATGATGATGATATATTCCACGGTTCTTATTGCAGCAGAGAAATACTGGATGGAAAATACCAGGGCAAAAAAGAAGTCAGAAACTTTCCAAAAACTGCTTGCACATGGATTTCAGATTTTTGCTCCTGTTCACTTTTGGACATTTGCAGCAATTACCATGGTTCAGGGGCTGATTCCCATCTGGCGTATGGCTGCTGAAGGCTGCGTAGGAACCAGAAATACGATTCTGGACAGGTTTTCTCTGCTTTCGTTTACAGCTTCGGGAATGGGGGCAATGGGGGCGGCCTTGGCTGGAATCTGGATTTTGGCTTGGAAGGATCATAAGAAAATCAACAGGAATCTGGGTGTCCTGGCAGCAACGGAGGCCGTTCTGTATGGTGCAGGATGGATAACGGCAGATTTTATTTACCGCATGGCTCTCATCAACATGGCATATTTACTGGCTGCGGCAATCCGGTATAAAAACAGGGAAACTTATAAGGAAATCCACAGCCTGTTTCTGGATGTCTGCGGATGTCTGGGAGTGCTGTTTACCGCCGCTGGTTTTTACGGGGATCAAAGCGGGAGAGCGGACGGTCTGGCTCTGGCCATGGCAGCCTTTGCAGGGCATTATATCTGGTTCTATCTTGGAAAACGGCAGTGGCCCCATCTTCTGGCTTCCATAGGGATTCTTCCTCTTCCCTTTATGGCCGGCATCAGGCTGGGGATTGAGTTTGACAGGCTCAGCGTCTGGACGGCGGCAGCACTTCTTCTGTCTGGTATGGCGGCACGGCGCCTCTGTCCGGTTATAAAGAAGGATGACAAAGTTCATGGCGGGCTGCGCATGGACTGGTACCATATTGTGGCTGTCTGTGACGTGCTTCTTATGGTGGTTATGGGAAACGACTGGCAGCGGTTTGTCTATCTCCTTTTGTCAGCCCTTTACTTTCTCCAATACCTGCAGGTGGAAAAGCTTAGGAAACCAGCTCTTGGCCTGTCTGCCTGCTGCGCAGCTGCAGCATTTTGGATACAGCCCTTTATTCTTTGGCCCAGCGTGCTGGAACTGGAAATGAAGCTTCTGCCTGTGGTCTGGCTTCTTTGGGCAGCCGGGAAAATATGGGAGGAGAACCAGCAGATTTGTACATTGCAGAATGCAGGCTATGGAGTTTGCCTGATTCTTCTGTGCCAGGACGGGGTGTTTTCCGGACAGGTTGCAGACTCTCTGATCCTGGAAGGCATCTGCCTTGTGGCCTTTATCCGGGCACAGGTAAAAAACAATGTGCTGTGGGTACGTATTTCGGCGGCAGTGATCCTGGGCATGGCACTGTTTATGACACGGAATTTCTGGCTGTCCATTTCCTGGCGGGTCTACCTTTTGGCAGCGGGAATGGGACTTATGATATTTGCGGGAATTATGGAAAAAAAGATACGGTAGTTTAAGGCGCATTTAACAAATCAGTACAAAGGAGACAAGGTGACAGCCATGACAGAGATTTTACTGCATACATCCTATTTAGTCGCCATTGGGTTCTGTTTCGGCACCTTTGGGTGGATGATGCTTAAGGCGGAGAAAAACCAAACTGCAAAAGCATTTATGATGTGCCAGATACTGATTATAATCTGGTGTCTTCCGCAGCTGTTTTTGGCCTTTGCTGACAGCAGGGAAATAAAATATGCGCTTTATGCCATTTCCTATATAGGAATCAGCTTCATAGGCCCATGCTGGCTGATGTTTGCCCGCTTTTACTGCAGAAAAGAGACTGCACCATGGGCATGGGCTGTGCTGCTTGGAATTGGCTCGTTTGATTTCGCCATGTTTTTAAGCAATGGTTTTCATCATATGTTTTACCGGATTTTTGAACTGAACCAAATCATCTATGGGCCTGCATTTTATTTTCATATGGTTTTTACTTATACCTGCGTGATTCTGGGCATGGTGGCAGTTCTTGGAAATTTCAGGAAAAACCCTGGGCAGGGGGTCCATACGGCAGTTATGCTCGCAGCGGCAGCGGTTCCCCTTGGGTTTAATATGCTGTACCTGTCCCAAACCATAAAATCCGGGTTTGATCTGACGCCTCCAATGTTTGCCCTGTCCAGCTTTATGATGCTTCTGGCTGTTTTCCGCTATGATTTTCTGGACATTGACGTGGTGGCTTCACGGCAGATTTTTTCATCAATTGGGGAAGGCATTATTGTTTACAACCGAAGGGGGAAGGTTACATGCTGCAATGATGCTGCATGCAGGTATGTGCAGGTGAAAAACGGAGATGACTATAACGACGTGTGGGAAAGACTCTGCAAAGACGCATTGCTTCAGGAAGACAGCCTTTTAAAGGCGCCAAGACCTATGCCGCCTGCTGGTTTTGTTCTGGAATTGCCGGACGGCAGAAAGCTGCAGGTAAAAAAGTACCTGCTTTTTGGCAGGCAGGGCAAGGATAAGGCAGGCGTCCTTATAATGACGGATGTGGGAGAATACTATGAGCTTTTAAGGCAGAGCCGGGAACTGGCGGATTCCCGGCAGCGGCTGGCCATTGAACAGGAGAGAAACCGGATTGCGCAGGAAGTTCATGATACCACAGGCCATGCCCTGACCATGATCCAGTCCCTGATAAAACTGATTCGGATTCGTTATGAGGCACAACAGGACCAGGGGAGAGATGCTGACAAGGAGATTCTGGAATATATACGGCAGGCTCAGGATCTGGCAGTAAATGGTATTAGGGAACTGCGGTGGTCCATTAATCATATGCGGCAGGGAAACGGCTGCCAGCTGGTCAGCCAGGGGGTATATCAGCTGGCAGGAAGCGTGAAGGAGACAGATATCGAGGTGGAAATCCAGGGAGAAGACGGACCGGAATATTCCCATTTATCGAATATCGTGTACCAGTGTCTCCGGGAGGCCATTACCAACTGCCTGAAATATGCCAAAGCCTCTCACATGGATGTTATTGTAAAATTTGAAAAGGCCAGTATCAGCGTGTATATGTTTGACAATGGACAAGGGTGTTCTGCCATTGAGGAACATAACGGGCTTCTGGGAATCCGCAGGCGGGTTATGGATGCAGGTGGAAACGTAAGATACCTGTCAGCAGAAGGGGAAGGATTTCAGATTTTTCTGGAACTTCCGGTATAGAGGCTGCGCCTTTATAACCTGCACTGCGGCTGGGAGCAATGGCTATGGAAAAAAGAGGGGATATGCATGATACGTGTGGTGATTGCAGATGATATTCAGATTTTAAGGCAGGGGCTTAAGGCGATTTTAAGCCAGGATAAGGGGATTCAGGTAACCGGAATGGCCTCCAACGGAAAGGAGGCTTATGAGTGTTGTAAGAAAGATCAGCCAGATGTGGTGCTGATGGATATGCGGATGCCGGAGTTTGACGGAGCATGGGGAATCCTTGCTATTAAAAGGGCATTTCCAAAGGTAAAGATCCTGGTGCTGACCACCTTTGATGATGAGGCCACCATAGATGCAGCTGTGGGAAGCGGGGCGGACGGCTATATTTTAAAGGAGATGGATGACGAGAACGTTATTCAGTCCGTAAAAATGGTATGCGCAGGGATGCAGGTGTTTGGAGGAACTGTTTTTGAAGGCATACGGCGGCACATGACAGATCAAAAAGGAGAAAACAGCACCGGCATTGCTGGAATAGGACTGACAGAAAGAGAACAGGACATTATGAAATGCGTTGCCAGAGGCATGGACAATAAGGAGATTGCTGCAAAGCTCTTCCTGGCAGAAGGGACAGTGCGGAATAATATTTCCAGGCTGCTGGAAAAGCTGAAGCTGAAAGATCGGACGCAGTTGGCAGTGTTTACTGTGAAAAATCGTCTGGACTGACAGGAAATACGGTTCTTTAAAGCCTGGGAGAATCTCTTTAGGAAAGGCCTTGGGCTGAGAAACAGCAGAAGGCAGAGGAGGAATTTCAACATTTTCCATAAAATGCTTTTAAAGCCATGTAAAGATGTGGTACAATAAATAAAAGTATGTTTGAACAAAGTTTTCAAAATAAAAGTATAGGGGAGAAGGAAAGCCATGATCAACTATTCTTACAGCAAAGAAATTTATCAGAGCAGCATTACTTTTCGCGACTTTGATCTTGATACCATCAAGGTGATTTTTACCAGGATTTTTGAATCTTATAATCCAAAAGTTAAATCTGAGTTCTTTGATTCTTTTTGCCAGGACTTTTACGACCTTGTAACCGAGATCCATACATCCAGCGAGCGGATTTGGCGGATGATCATAACAGATATGCTTTTCAGCTACGATGACAGGGGATATCTGGAAGGAGGCGCAAAGGATAACGGAATCAAGAGAAAGCAATTTGCCATTATAGCGAATGTTATTATGGGAAAATTGCGGGCGAACCGTTAGCGGAAAGAGGCTGATCCATGAGCGGAATTTTATATGGGGTGGGAGTGGGGCCGGGAGATCCGAAACTGATGACCTGCCTGGCTGTGGAGACCATCGAAAAATGTCCGGTTATAGCGGTTCCTGCCTGCGGCCGGGATCATGCCGTAAGCTATCGGATCGCAAAAGGCATGATTTGCGGGCTAGATGAAAAAGAATGTCTGAACCTGTCCACGCCCATGACAAAAGACGAAAAAATCCTCAAAGAGAGTTATGCCAGAGCCGGGGAGCAGATTATGGAACATCTGGATGCAGGCAGAGACGTGGCGTATCTGACTTTGGGAGATCCCACCATTTATTCCACTTATATTTACATCCATCGGATTATCAGAGATCATGGGTATGATGCCGTAATGATTAACGGCGTGCCCTCCTTCTGTGCGGCGGCGGCCAAACTGGGAGACAGCCTGGCAGACCGGGCCCAGCAGATACACATTATCCCGTCCGCCTATGAGATGGGAGATGCCTTGGATTGCAAGGGGGCCAGAGTGCTTATGAAAGCGGCCTCCAGGCTGCCTGAGATAAAGGGGATTTTGCGGGAACGGGGCCTGGAGGCAGTTATGGTGGAAAACTGCGGCCTGGAGGGCGAATGCGTTTACCCTGCCATAGATCAGATGCCGGATGACGCCAGCTATTATTCCATTATCCTGGTTAAAGAGGGAAAGCCATGGTAAAAGGAAAAGCAGTGTTGTCAATCCAGGAACTGACCATAGGGGGGCTTTTTTCGGCGCTGATCGCAGCAGGGGCGTTTATTAAGATTACCCTGCCTGCAGAACCAGTGCCGATGCATTTTACCCTGCAGTGGTTTTTCGTGCTGCTGGCAGGGCTTTTGCTGGACAAAAGGCTGGCGGGCATGAGCGTAGGCGTGTACCTGCTCCTGGGCCTGATGGGAGTTCCCGTGTTTGCGTCCGGCGGCGGGCTGTCTTATATTATCAGGCCTACATTCGGATATCTCATAGGATTCGGAGCTGCCGCATACGGCATGGCGTGGCTGTGCGAACGTTTTCAGACGTCGGGATTTGTCAGGCTCCTTATAGTGTCATTTATGGGCCTGCTGATCTATTACGCCATTGGGGTGACATATTATTTTTTTGTGTGCCGCTTCCTTATAAGCCAGAAGGTTACATGGCAGATACTTCTGTTTAACTGTTTCCTTTTGACAGCAGAGGCGGATTTCGGCCTTTGCCTGGCGGCCGTAAGCGTGGCAGTCAGGCTGCGGGCACCAATCCGCAGAACGCTGTACCAGCCTTAATACATGTCTGAAAATTCATTTCCACCATCTGCGTGCCCTGCTTTCTGCAATCTTGCCGGCTTTTAGCAGGGCGGCAATGAACCGCAGTCTATCAGATCCCTGAGCATCTGCGCCCGCTTGTAGGCTTCCGCCAAATATTCCTCTGCAGTCATACGCTGATATCCGGCGCTGCCCAGGCACGATACCTCCAGCGTAATGGGGCCGTCATAGTTCCAGGCTCTTAACCGGCCTGTTAACCACTTCCAGTCCAAAATCCCGTCAAAAGGCAGCAGATGGAGATCATCCCGGTAATCAATGTCCCCTGGGCGGGTGATTCCCCGATTGTCGTGAATGTGAAGGCACTTCAGCCGCAGGCCGTATTTGTCCAGCATGTTAATATGAGGAGAATAGCAGGCATTGTGGCCGATGTCCCAGCAGAATCCATGATACTGATCTTGGATGAAATCCATAACGGCTTCCAGGTGGGGAAGAGGTTCCAGGTTTTCGAAACAGATGGAAACTCCTATGGATTTGGCATAATCGCAAAGCTGACGAAAACGCTCAAGGCCCTGTGTGGACACTGGCGGAGCTGAATTGCCGACAGTTACATGAAGAATATATTTGTCCACTTCAATTCGTCTGCATACATCTATAGTGCTTTTTAAAAATGCAAGATATTGGTCTCCCCGTTCCCCGTCCTCCCACATTCTGTTGGCATATGCAAAAGGCCCATGAACCGTCTCAAAGGTCAGATGGTTTTTTTGGGCAGCTTTTGCCCATGAATCAATGGGTTCTGTTCCCTCATAAGAAGTGAAAAAGCCATCAAAGCCTGTTTTTTTGATCAGGGCAATCTGTGTCTCCTGATCCAAGGTGCTGCCAATAATGGTAGAAATATGTAAATGTCTCATATACATTCTCCTTTTCTTATTCTTTTTTGGCGTTTTTGAATCATTTCCGCCATGTTATATTCCCAAATTGCCAAAAGGTTCTACATGTCTGTCTGATTCAGACATATTTTCTAAACCTGCATGCGCCCGGCGGCGGACGCACCACTACCCATGAAAGTCCGGCGTTCACATTTGGCAAACGTGAATGCATGCCGCCTAATCGGCGGCGGGACTTTTACAGTAAATAAGGCAAGTGTACATCAATTTAAAAAAAATCAAGAGGTTTCCTGAGAAAAAGGGAAAAATATGAAAATTTTCTCTTTTTTTACATTATTTTATTTTTTAGCACTCAAAAACCGCCTTTTTATTACATAGATAATATAATAAAATTAAATAGAAATAAAGAAAAAGCCATATATAACTGTCATTATTAACAATTCAAATAAAAAAATATATAATTTAATTGACAATATAATGGATATATGCTAGCATAAAGCTACAGTATTTCGGTAACTTTTGTTAAAACTTATTTAAACCGCCATTTTACGGCATTTTTATTACATTTTATTCGTACTAAATTACCGGAAAGGCACAAAGAAAAGGAGAAAAAATGAAAAAAACAGCAGCAGCATTACTGGCAGGCATTATGGCATTTTCACTGACCGCATGCGGCGGAGGTTCCCAAAGTTCAGGTACAGCTTCAGGAGGCGAAAACGCAGCCCAGTCAGGAGGCGCATCTTCAGCGGGAAAAACAAAGATCACCTTTATTAACGGATTTACCGGCGGCGACGGCCCTTACATGAGCAAGATCGTAGATGGATTCAATGAGTCTCAGGATCAGTATTTTATTGAGCAGCTTCAGGACTCGGATCACTACACCAAATTTAAATCTGATAATTTTGACATGCTTATAATCCATGCGGACTGGATCTCCACCTACCATGCTATGGGGCTTTTAAGGGAAGTTTCCGATCTGTATGACAAAGCCGGCCTTTCGTTTGAGAATGACTGGCATCCTATTACCCAGACCTATGCGAAATATGATGACGGCGTATTTGCATTCCCTCTGGATCTGTATGCAGAAACGTTTTTCTACAATAAAGAATTGACAGAGACGCCTCCCAAGACGTATGAAGACATGATAGCATTAAGAGACAAGCTTGATTCCGAGAATACTCAGGTATATCCCATGGGCCTTCCTTTGACAGGTGACCACCAGTGGGCGTGGATGACTGCTTTGGGACAGTCCGGCTGCAACTGGGTAGAAGGGGAGCACATTAAGATGGACACCGAAGAAGTGTGTGACGCATTTATGAAAGTGCATGACCTTATTTACAAGGATCATTTAAGCGCTGCAGGCCTGGGAGACCAGGATCATTATAATACCTTTGTAAATGAATCCACAGACAATGCCAATGTAAAAAGCGCCATGTGCCTTACAGGGCCGTGGAAATATGTGACTGCCAAAGAGATCTTAGGCGATAACCTGGGAATCGGGACCCTTCCCCAGATCTACGGTGACACGCCATGCGTGCCGGCAGGCGGCCACACATTTGCAGTTTCTGCACAGGTAAGCGACCAGGCCAAGCTGGACGGAATTGCCGAATTCATGAAATATGCCTACCAGCCGGATGTAATGCTTAACTGGGCCGATTCCGGTCAGGCTCCCATCCATCTTGCAACTATGGAGAAAGTAAAAGAACAGCCTGAAACATATCCGGTAGCTGCAGTTAACTACGAAATTTTTGACAATGCCATGATTCTTCCTGCCATCTACAACATCCGCGAGCAGGTGAAATATGTCAATGCCAACGTGTGGTCTTTAGTGCTGCAGACTCCTGATCTGACCAGGGAACAGCTGATGGAAGAGCTGAAGAATGCCACCGAGATCGCAGTTGAGTTGTCTGAGCAGTAAGGCGGAATGGTTTTCAAGCCTTAAATTGTTATAAGTAAGGCCATCCAGTCAATTGTTAAAGGGGCCCGCAAGGGCCCCATATGGCTGCAAAGCAGCCGGAAAGGGTAGATAGATGATTAAGAAAAAAACGACAGCTGTTTTGTTTGTACTGCCTTTTATTCTGTTTTTTCTGATGTTCTGGCTGATACCCTTTTTGTATGGGCTTGTTATGAGTCTGAGCAAATACAGCCTTGTAAAGGGAAATCAGGGCTTTGTAGGGCTGGAAAACTATATGAAAGTTCTGTTTTCCTCCTCTATGTATAATAAGTCTTTCTGGCTGGGCATGAAGAATACAGTGATCTTTGTGCTGCTGACCACCCCGTTTTTGGTACTTGGAAGCCTTGCCCTGGCTCTTCTTCTGGACAGGCTTCCCGATAATATAAAAGGAATTTTCAGAACTATTTATTTTGCATCCTATGCAGTTTCCGTAACAGCCGTTGCAGCGGTTTTTGTGTGGCTGATGAAAGGAAATGGCGGGTATCTGAACAATATGATGATCAATATGGGGATCATCAAAAAAGCCATTCCCTGGATGGAGCAGCAGCCTTTTGTATGGGTTTCCCTTACAGTGGCAACCATCTGGTGGACCATTGGCTACAATATGATGCTGTTTGTCAATGCCCTTAATGAAATTGATACCCAGCTTTACGAGGCATCTTCCATCGACGGCGCAGGATTTGGCACTCAGCTGCGCTATATCATCTTCCCAGGAATCAAAAACGTGTTTTTCTTTGTACTGATGACTACGATTATTGCATCCTTTAACGTATACGGACAGCCAAGGCTGATGACCCAGGGCGGGCCGGGAGAAACCACGAAGCCTATGATCATGATGATCACATCCACCATTATGGATCGGAACGATCTGGGCGTAGGAAGTGCCATGACCATTCTCATGGGAATCGTCATTGTGCTTTGTTCCATAGGGCAGTATTATCTGACAAAAGAAAAAGAAGAGCTGCGGTAAAAGGAGGGAATTATGAAAGCAAAGCAAATTAACAAAATATTTTTGATTATCATTGCCTGTATTGTTGCCTACATATTCCTTTTACCGCTGATGTTCATGGTTTTTACCAGCTTTAAAGGAATTGCAGAGTCTGTCACTTCTACCACGCTGCTGCCTAAGACATGGACCATGGAAAACTATAATGAGCTGTTTCGAAATACAGCAACTTCCCCGGTGATGCGGTGGCTGGGCAACACGGCAGTTGTCACGTTTGCTGGCACGGCGCTGCGGATCGTCACCAGCGTTCTGGCTGCCTATGCCTTGGCCAGGCTTCCGGTTCCGGGTAAAAAGTTTATTCTGGTAGCCTTGATCTGGGCCATGGCCATTCCGGAGATCGTCACCTTTTTCCCGCTGTTTTATATTTTTAAACAAATGGGAGGACTTAACACCTTCTGGCCCCTGATTCTGCCGTCAGGCTCCGGCGTTATGTGCATTTACCTGATCTACCAGTTTCTCCTGGCATTTCCCAAGGAGCTGGAGGAAGCAGGCTTCGTGGAAGGTGCCAATGTGTTCCAGGTACTGTGGCATATTGTAGTTCCGTCTGTAAAGCCGGTTATTGTGACTCAGGCATTCATTACGTTCCTTGGGCTTTACAACAGCTATTTATGGCCGTCCCTGGTTATCAGCAAAAATGAAAACAGGACCATTACCTTAGGCATAGCATCCCTGGTGCTTGGGGAGAACTACACCAATCCGGGCCTGATGATGGCGTCCACCGTAGTATCGGTTCTTCCGGTTATGCTCATCTTTATGTTTGCAAACAAATATATTGTAAGAGGGTTTACACAATCAGGTATAAAATAGAGGAGGAACGCTTATGAGACAAGGTTTTTACAATGAAAATGCGTTCCCATGGCTTGACAGGCGACGCAAAGCGGCACATGCCGCTACACTAATGAGGAGGATCAAAAAATGAGGCAGGAATATCCGCGTCCGGATTTTGTCCGGGAACAATGGATGAATCTAAATGGAAGATGGTCCTTTGAACTGGGCAGCAGGAAGACAGAAATTCAGGTTCCATTTGTGTGTCAGAGCAAATTAAGCGGAATCGGCGAGAGGATTACGCAGGACCATGTCACATATGAAAGGACATTTACGGTTCCGAAAGACTGGGGTACAAAAGAGGTGCTGCTGCATTTCGGCGCAGTGGATTATCAATGTGATGTATATATTAACGGAAGCTGCGTGGGAAGCCATACAGGAGGACAGACGCCTTTTTCCTTCAATATCACTCCGTATCTGACATGGGAAGAAGAGCATGTGAGGGTGGAGGTATATGATCCGTTAAAGGATGAAAAGATCGCCAGAGGGAAACAGTTCTGGGAGGAGGAGTCCAAGTTTATATGGTATACTCCCAGCACCGGCATCTGGCAGAGCGTTTGGCTGGAGCCTGTGGCTGCCACCAGCCTTTCATGGATGCACTTTACTCCGGATATTGACGAGGGAACCGTGAAAATTGATTACCGTCTTTCGGAATCTTCCATTCTTCCGTGCCGGGTGCATATTAAGGTATGGCTGGGAGATGAGGAGATCTTCCATGGAAACATGGTCTGCAACACCCTGTACAACAGCCTGACTGTGGATGTTTTCCGGAAAAAGGCAATGGAAGGTTCCTTCCATTTTACAGGAAATTACTGGACTCCGGAGACCCCTATTCTTTATGATGTGGAGGCCCAGGCAGATGAAGGCATAAACGGAAACATGGCAGACTGCGTCAAAACGTATTTCGGAATGCGGAAAATACATGTGGAGAACGGGAAGCTGTATCTCAACAACCAGCCGTATTACCATAAGCTTTTGCTGGATCAGGGATACTGGGAAGAGGGGCTGGTAACGGCTCCGTCAGACCAGGATTATCAAGAGGATATTCGAAAATCAAAAGAAATGGGATTTAACGGATGCCGCAAGCATGAGAAGGTGGAAGACCCAAGATTTCTGTACTGGGCTGATAAGATGGGATTTTTGGTTTGGGAAGCCATGGCCAGTTTCTGGTCTTATACTCCCCAGGCAGCTGCCGCATTCGCCAAGGAGTGGATGGATGTTATTCAGAGGGACTACAACCACCCAAGCATTGTGGTATGGGGAATGCTTAACGAAAGCTGGGGGGTTCCAAGAATTTACAGCAGCAAGCAGCAGCAGGACTTTTCCTGCGGACTTTACTACCTGGCCAAAGGGCTGGATACTACCCGGCTGGTAATTTCCAACGACGGGTGGGAGATGACTGAGACGGATATCTGTGCAATTCACAGTTA
>CATLBO010000088.1 GCA_949879025.1 uncultured Hungatella sp.
GTATAGGCAAAATCAAAAGGTATAGGGGCAAAATCAAAAAGTGCAGGCAAAATCAAAATGTATAGGGCAAAATCAAAAAGTGCAAAGGAAAAATCGAATTGTATCAAAGACAGCGTTTACATAGACGAGGGCATTTCCGCAACGAATACGAAGAAGCGCGAGGGCTTTAACCTTATGGTAGCGGAGGCCATGGCGGGGAAGATCGACCTTATCATTACCAAGTCGATTTCCCGGTTCGCCAGGAATACGGTGGATACCTTGACTACGGTACGGAAGCTGAAAGAAAAGGGGATTGAGGTATTTTTTGAAAAGGAGAATATCCGAACCCTTGACGGGAAAGGCGAGCTGCTGATCACCATCATGTCCTCGCTGGCGCAGGAGGAGAGCCGTTCCATTTCCGAGAATGTGACATGGGGGCAGAGGAAGCGGTTTGCGGATGGGAAAGTGAGCCTGCCCTATGGGCGGTTCCTTGGATATAAAAAGGGGAAGGACGAGCTACCGGAGATTGTGGAGGAAGAAGCGGTGACGGTGCGGCTTATTTACCGGCTTTTCCTTTATGGGAAATCTCCCTCTGCCATTGCCAGCTATCTGACGGGGGAGGGTATCCCTACACCGGCGGGGAAAAGGAACTGGCGGCCCAATACGGTGGAATCGATCCTTTCCAATGTGAAAAGTACAAAGGGGATGCGCTGCTGCAGAAAAGCTTTACGGTGGATTTCCTTACGAAGAAAAGCAAGCCCAATGAAGGGGAGGTGCCGCAGTATTATGTAGCGAACAGCCACCCGGCGATCATTGAGTCGGAGATATTTGACCTTGTCCAGTATGAGATGAAGCAGCGCAAGGCGGACGGGCGGTTTACCAGCAGCACCCACCCGTTTTCCGGGAAGCTGGTCTGCGGGCATTGTGGCGGCTTCTATGGCAGCAAGGTCTGGCATTCCAATACGCCGAACCGGGTGCTGGTCTGGCAGTGCAATGAGAAGCATCGGGGGAAGCGGTGTAAGACGCCGCATCTTACCGAGCAGGAGATCCAGAGGGCATTCCTCGCCGCTTTCAATGAGGTGCTGGGGAACCGGGAGGAGATCATGGAGGCATACCGGGAGGTCATGGAGGTACTTACGGATACGGCGGATCTGGATGCGGAGCAGGAAAAGCTGCAGAGTGAGGGCGAGGTGGTCATGGGGCTGATACGGAAGATTATTTCGGATAATGCGCAGAAGGCCATGGATCAGGCGGAATACGAGCGGAAATATAACGGGTACTGTGAACGGTACGAGGCCGCAAGGGTGCGTCTGGCAGAGATCGGGGAGCTGCGGCTTGGGCGTATTGCCAAGAAGACGAAGATATCCTTATTCCTGAAAGAGCTGGCCAGCCAGGAGGAGCTGGTAGCGGAATTTGACGAGGAGCTCTGGTATGCCACGGTAGATCATGTGGCAGTATACGAGGATAAGCGGATGGTATTCACTTTTCGGGACGGCACAAAGACAGAGATCAAAAAGGAAACATGGGAGGCGGCGTAATGGATAAGCAGAAAGAGGATAAAAAGGGAATCCGTGTGGCAATATACTGCCGCATGGCAACAGATAACGATGAATGCCGGGGACTGGAAATGCAGAAAAGCCAGCTCCGCAGCTATGCGCAGGCACATGGGTATGCGGTCATGGCAGAGGTTTCCGAAGTGGCAAAGGGATGCTCCCTTGACCGGCCCGGTATTCGGGAGCTTCTCAGCATGGCGGCACAAGACCGTATAGAGGAAATTCTGGTGGCGAACCTTTCCCGTATTTTGCGCAATACGGCTGACCTGCTCCGCTTCGAGGAAAAGCTGGGAAAGAAGGATATCCGGCTGAATGCCCTGCAGGGGAATCCGCTGGCGGAGTTCCGGGGGATAGAGCGGGCTTTCCAAAGAGAGAAAAAATAAGATGAACATGGTATAATCCCGCAGGTTCCGTTACATGACCTGCGGGATTTTTCTGGTTATATGCGTTTCATGAGCAGGAGCAGGGCTTCTTTTTGTCCGTCGTTCAGCGTACTCCATGCGGCGAACAAGATGTGTTGCTCCTCGGTCAATTCGGCGGGGGTATTTCCCTCGGAGAAAAATTGCGATAAAGTAATACCGAATGCCCGGCATACGGCCTCCAGGGTCGATATGGTCGGGGCATTGTTGCAGTTGAAAAGGTTTGTGATCGTGGAATGGGAAAGGCCGGCTTCCTTGCCGAGCCGGTAGTTTGTCCAGCCGCACTCGTCCATGAGTTCTTTTATATGTTTTTGGATATCCAATTTCACCACCGCCCATCTCCATTTGTATCTATTTTAGTTTCCAAATGGGTGATATAATAGTCATAATCAGTAGAGTGATTATTGCCCAAAAGGAACATAGTTATAGTATGGGAATTAAGTGGATATGCTATCATAGGAAGTTAGGAGGCATTTTTTAGCATGGGAGAACATTTATTTGAGAGGCTTGCCCGTGAGAGGAATATCACGGTGGAGGAGATGCGGGAGATTATCTCGGTGCGGATCAGGCGGGGGATGAATGACCCTGACCCGAAGAAGCGGGCGAAGTGGGAGGCAATTCCCCATGAGGGAGAGATCCCCACGCCGGAGGAGTGGCTGTATTATGCGGTGAATACTCTGATTGAGAACGGGGATGAGGAATTGCTGCGGCGGTATCCGAACTTGTGAGCAGCGGCCTTGGAGGGTGTTCATTTTGGGTGATATAGGTCTGGAATATGGAAATGAGAAGGGGGTATGCACACCTTTTGATGTGATACTCGCTTTTTTGGTATCCGTTTTGATTGTATCAAAGTTTGTCGGGGAATATGGATGGAAAGAATTATACTGCCTATGTGGGATATGATGAAAAAATCAAGGCGGGAACATTTTCGGAAAAAGAAGTGGTGACAGACGGGAATCTGGTTACCAGCAGGGGACCGGCAACCGCATATGCTTTTGCCTATGAACTGGCCGGCTTGCTGGGAGGAGATGCCTAGGCAGTGAAAAAAAGAATGTTGTATGACCATGCATTTAAGAAGGAGGCATAAACATATGGAAAAAGTTGCGGTATTAATGGCGGAAGGTTATGAAGAAGGGGAGGCCCTGACCATTGTGGATATTTTACGGAGAGCAGGAATTCAGTGCGATACCTTTGCGGTGAAGACCTGGCAGGAAGAGGATAAGGAAGAAACTCATGGCAGTCAGGGACGTTTCGTAAAAGGTATGCACGGCATGATGGTGAAGGCGGACAAAGGCTTTTCCGATGAAGTGAAAGAATATGATATGATCGTGCTGCCAGGAGGAAGACCGGGAGGGGCCAATCTTTAGAATAATCCGGAAGTCATTCAGATGGTAAAGTATTTTGCGGCAAAAGATAAATATGTAGCAGCTATGTGTTCTGGGACGTTGGTGCTTTCTGAGGCGGATATTATCAGGGGCAAAGAGGTTACAGGCTATACAGGGTATGGAGAGAAGATGCCGGAAGCCGTCTTTAAGGAAGACGTAGTAGTGGCGGACGGGAAACTGGTTACCAGCCAGGGACCGGCCACTGTATACCCGTTTAGTTATAAATTGGCAGAGGTTTTAGGCAGGGATGTATCCATACTGAAGGAGCGTATGCTGTATAACTTTGCAGGAGGTCAATAAAAGTAGAAGGAGACTAAGATGATCTATAGCAAATTGCCAGTGGTATTCTTAAGCGTAATCGCCAGTGAAAAAAGCGGGACTACCAACAGCATTATAGCGACGTATATTTTGAATCATATGGATGAAGTAAGGGAACTGGGAATAAAAGAGATGGCAGATCAGTGTCATGTGGGCGTGGGCTCTGTTTCACGATTTTGTAAAGAAATAGGACTGCGGGATTTTGTGGAACTTAAGGAACTGTTAAATTCCACAGATGATAATTTCGAGACCTATCTTCAGGGGGGAACCCTTAACGCCAGGACGGAAGATTATGGAGCAAAAGTGAACCGCAGCATCGATATGGTTACAAGGACTTTGTGCGCTAAAAAATTGACAGATTTATGTCGGGATTTAAGACGTTACGAAAAGGCGGCAGCATTTGGTCTTTTAAAAGCGGGCTGTGCCGCTGTCAATCTGCAGGGAGATCTCTGGATGATGGGAAGACATATTTATACAAACATATCTTATGATCAGCAGATTGAATATATCCGTCAGGCAGGAAAGGACAGCCTGATACTTATCTTTAGCTATACCGGGGCATATTTCGAATATGAGAAAGGGAAACTTTTCGGAGGAAGGGATAAGCGGGAATGGCCCAGGATATGGATGATATCAGGAAGACAGAAAACCTATCCGGAATATGTGGCCAAAGTGCTGGAGTTTCAGTCTCCTCAGGATCAGGCAAGTCATCCATATCAGTTGTTATATGTAGCAGGCTTGATTGCTCAAGAATATGCATCACAAGAACAGCCACAAAAGTAGCACAAACAGAGTCAATGATTTAGCTAGGAGGCTTTCATTGACTCTGTATTTTTATGTCTGCTTTTTACAATATTAAAAAGGAATGGCGAAAATTTGACAAGGGATTTCCGATATTTGGAACGCATTTCCACAATTCGGAAAATCGTTTGGCAGATATTCTTACCGATTTCCAAAATAAATTTGATAACGATAAATATGAGTTTCTCTCTATACTCGATAAAACCATTAACCTTGATGAATTTGTTCCGGTGTCTGCTGCCACCGGCAGGCCCCGTAAGCATCTTCTTTATCCAATGCTCAAGGCCCTGTTATTACAGCTTATTTTCTCGATCCCTACTACCTCCCTCCTGATCATTTTCCTCAAATATTCTCAGGAATTACGGGACTTCTGTGGTTTTGATGTGGTCCCGGACGCATCTAAATTTACCCGTTTCAAGCAGGATTTCTTATCGGACTTACAATCTATGTTCGATCGCCTTGTCGACCTGACCGAACCCATCTGCCAACGGATTGATTTGGAAAAAGCATCCATGACGCTCTTCGATACCTCCGGCATTGAAGCCTGGGTGACGGAAAACAATCCCAAATATGCCAACCGTATTATCAAGCGGCTCAAATCCTTTAAAAAAGCCAACGGCCTGGATCATTCCTTTGATCCCTATAAAGCCGCCTACGGCTCCATGCCTTCCCATTCCGCCGCCAACCCCGCAATCCGGCAGATGTACATCAATGGGCATTTCTGCTATGCTTTTAAATTCGGCATCGTTACAAACGGGCTTGGCATCGTCAGGCATATTTCCTTTTACAACAAAGACTTCCTCGAGGCCCATCCTGAAATCATTGTTGGAAAGAAATCGGATTCTCCGGACGAGGACAAGAGCCTTGCGGATTCCAAAGCGCTGGTCCCGACGCTGGAGGATTTCTTTCGGAAGCATCCGCTAATCAATCCCAAAACGTTTCTTGGGGATGCCGCTTTCGATTCCATCGAAATTTATAAATATCTGCTGCAGGAAGCATCCTTTGAAAAAGCGTATATTCCTCTGAAAAACAAACTCAAAGCCCAAGGCATAGATTACACCGTAAATGATGACGGCATCACAAAGAAAACAAAATTCGCGATTACCTATTTCAATATAACCAACAATTCTATATAATACAATAATTAATCTACAAAATTACAAAGAATTTCTTTAAAAATCTATTGAGATTTTATACATAACAGGGAGCAAAGGTGTATGATAAGGGCACACCAAAGCAATTGATGATTGATTAAAAGATACATTATATGTACCATGAAACAAAAACATGACACACAGCTGTCACATACCTTCTGATAAAATACATCTATCACCATTAGGAAAGGAAAGCTGTCACAATGGAATATGAGATTGTAACGTTAAATGAGAAAATCGCCGTAGGCATATCAGCCCGTACAAACAATACTCATCCGGACATGCCGGCAGTTATAGGCGGGCTGTGGAGATCGTTTTACGGCGGTGTGTATGATGCCATACCATGTAAGGCAAATAAGAAGGCCCTTGGCATTTACACAGAGTATGCAGGAAATGAAAAGGCGGACTATACGGCAATAGCGGCCTGCGAGACAACCGAGGGGCCAAAGGAGGGGGATTATGCTGTCTGCAGGATTCCGGCAGGCAGGTATGCCAGATTTGTGGTTCGGGGCCACATGGTGCAGGCAGTTGCTGCTGCGTGGCAGGAGATCTGGCAGATGGATCTGCCCAGAAGCTTTCAATGCGATTTTGAGGAATACCAGGATGACAGCATGAACAATGGGAAAATACATATTTATGTGGGACTGAAGGAGGAGAAAGTAAAGATGAAATTGGAAGGGTTTGGTATTTTTGTAAAAGATATGGCAGCCATGATACGGTTTTACCGGGACGTTCTCGGCTTTGAGATAAAAGAGGCTGAAGATACGAAAAATGTGTATCTGGAAAAGGACGGCACGCTGTTCCTGCTTTTCGGACGGGAGGACTTTGAGAATATGGCAGGAAAGAAATTCGGCTATGCTTCCGGTGACAGCGGGCATTTTGAAATCGCATTAGGTGTAGAAGACTATGCTGCCGTGGACAAGGCTTATGAGGAGATTGTGGCCAAAGGGGGAAAGGCAATTATGGAGCCTACTACAGAACCCTGGGGGCAGCGGACCTGCTACGTTGGGGACCCGGAGGGGAATCTGGTGGAGATTGGTTCCTTTAATCCGGGGAGTGCGGAGATGTGAATATAAAGAGACTCTCCAAAGATTGTTAAAGACAGCTTTTTGGGCAGCTGCATGACTGGCAAATGAATGTGATGCCAAAAGCCATCCTGCCGGTTTTACCAACTCTCTATAAAAATCATAAGGTTCCTGGCATTTTCTGTTCAATTCAGCAGAAATGTCAGGACTTTTTTGTGGTAAATAAAAGTGATATGAATTTTCTATTAAACAATGGTTTTAACATGATTTTCCAGATAATTTCCCGTCAGACAAAAACCTCAACTTCCCAAATCCTCTAAAAGGGTGTATACTATTTCTATGCACAGATTCATATGCTGCGGGGATATGTGACTTTAGAAGGGAGTATAGGGACAGGTGAAGAAATATACGAAACTTTTTGCGGCTAACGCTGCCTTTACTGCTGCTATGGTGTGTTTATTTTCACCAGGGCTTATAGGCTTGTCGCCATTCAGCGCCAATGCTGCCGCAGCAGCAGCGTCTATTGCCGTAGGCGTGGTATCAGTTCCGTCTTTTATATTAATGAATAAATCCCTTTTGGCGGAAAAAAAGACGGAGCTTTTGGAGATCGATGAGGAAAAGGCCGGACAGAAGGCCGCTGCTGTTTTAGAGTATTACAGTTCCAGCAAAGCTTTGGGAGGGATCGCCCGGTCTGCCCTTGGACAGGCAAATCGGATAGGACAGCAGATGTCAGCCTTTGAGAAGCTGGTCATCCGAAGGTTCGGCGCAGGTACCTTAAGCTATCAGAAATTTATGGGCGTTATAAGGTGCGCCGGGGAGGCACTGGAAAAGGGGGCCGTAAGAATTGCCAACAAAATGGTGATCTTTGATGAAAAAGAATACAGGAAGCTCTGCTCAGGAGAATATAAGCTGGATGACATCCCAGATCACATTCAGGAGGAAAAACGGAAACTTTATGAGGAGAACCTGGAAGACATGCGGGGGATTTTGGAAAAAAACGAGAGAGTCCTTTTGCAGGTGGATCAGCTGATGATGGAGATGTCGGAAATGGATTACACGGAACAGGATATAGATTCAGCGGCCCGGCAGATACAGGAACTTTTGGGACAGCTGGAATACTACAGCCAGGGGACGTGAAGCATAGAAGACCATTCTTCAGATCCGGATACATAAACTGTCGGGAACTGCGGGAGATAAAGGAGGAGGAATATGAAAACCAACAAAAAACAGGCCATTGTCATTGCAGCCATAGGAATCGTAGTATTTATGATTGCTTTTATGGGAATCATGCTTACGAGAAATGTGGGAAAATCGGCGAAGACCGTCAGCACGGAATCAGCAGTATCCGCTATTGAAAAGTACATGAAGAAAATTGCCCCCAGGCAGGCTGAGATTGTGAAGTCTCCGGTGGAACTGGCAGCTTTGGAGGTGGATGAACTGCCGGATATTGACACCAATCCCGTAACCGTAGAGCCAGTAACTTCCCTGTATGCAGAAATCTTTTCTACTTCGGAAAAATGCGGGCCGGGAAAGGACGGATGGCTCAATGAGGTAGCTGAGGCTTTTAATAAGTCAGGCTTTGAAATAGACGGGCAGCCGGTTTCGGTTATGATACGAAACGTGGCTTCAGGACTTGGCATGGACTACATACGAAGCGGCAAATATATACCTGACGGCTATACGCCATCCAATGACTTCTGGGGAAAAATGCTTCTCTCTGATGGCGTAGGCATGGAGGTCATCCAGGAGACCCTGGCGGAAAACACGGCAGGAATCCTGCTGTCTAAAGAGACTCAGAAAAAACTGGTGGAAAAGTATGGTTCCATTAATTTAAAGACCATTGTCAATGCCACGGCGGAGGGAGAATTTGCCATGGGCTACACCAACCCTTACGCTTCGGCCACAGGGCTTAATTTTCTCATATCCACACTGCAGACATATAGCGCCAATGACCCTCTGAATCAGGAGGCTGTAGAAGGCTTCCAGTCTTTCCAGGCCAATGTGCCATTTGTGGCTTACACCACTCTGCAGATGCGGGATGCGGCGGAGACGGGAACTTTGGACGGATTTGTCATGGAGTATCAGACCTATATCAATGACCCAGAGCTGGCAAGAAAATATGAATTTACGCCTTTTGGGTTTCTGCACACCAACCCTCTGTACACGGTCAGGGAAGTGAGCACCATAAAAAAGCAGATTCTTCAGCTGTTTGCCCAGTTTGCCGGATCTGAGGAGAACCAGAAACTGGCCAGGGAATACGGATTTAATACAGAGCTGAATTATACGGTGGAGCAGAACCAGGTTGACGGCAGCACACTGTTAAGCGCACAGGAACTGTGGAAAAAGGAGAAAGACAGCGGAAAGCCTATTTTGGCAGTGTTTGTGGCTGATGTATCTGGTTCTATGAACGGAGAGCCTCTTAATTCTCTGAAAGCCTCTCTGATAAACGGGATGCAGTACATTAACACTACAAACTATGTGGGCCTGGTATCTTACTCAGATGACGTGGTAATCAATGTTCCAGTGGGAGAGTTTAATTTGAACCACCAGTCTTCTTTTAAAGGCGCGGTGGAAAGCTTAAGCGCCTCAGGAGGCACGGCCACATTTGACGGAATCATTGTAGCGGCGGATATGCTTATAAAGGCGAAGGAGCAGTATCCGGATGCAAAACTGATGATGTTCGTGCTTTCTGACGGGGAGACAAACCGGGGATATTCTTTAAAAGACATTCAGGAGCCTATTAATGCGCTGAACATCCCTATTTACACCATTGGCTACAATGCAGACATTCCGGCGCTGGAAAGCATTTCAGCCATTAACGAGGCAGCGAATATTAACGCAGAGTCGGATGACGTTATATATAAATTGAAGAATCTGTTTAATTCCAGCCTGTAAACAGGAAGGCAGCGGCGAAAATAATCAGTGCTGCCTTGCGGAAATTCCGGTGGATTCAGGATTTGCTATTTCCGCAGATATGGTACCACAATGTAGGAACTGACAGGCTTTGGGGCCATGCATCCAGGAATGACATTTTAGATATGCCCAGACGGCCTGGAGAAATTATGGAGGATGAATATGGCATTTACATTAGACCTTCCAAAGAAGGAAGAGATTAAGAAGGCAGTAGAGACGGAGACAGAGGTGGACAGAGAAACTGCCCTGATGATTTCCGACGCATCGAAGGAAAAAGGCAATGAGATCCTGGATACAGATATTGACAATTTTCAGGACAGGAAGGAACTGACCAAGGCGATTGAGGAGTTTGGGACGGATGTTGTGAAAAAGTCTGCAGATAAAAACACCATTATGAAGACAAGGATCGGAGAACTGTCAAGGGCAGGCGGCGAAAGCGGGGCAGTGGCAAAAGGGCTGGAGGAGCTTTCCAGACAGATGAAGGATCTGGACCCGTCAGGGGTGGATTTTGTGAAAAAGGGGCCTTTGGGCAATCTGTTTAATCCGGTTCGTTCTTATTTTAATAAGTTTAAGGCGGCGGACTCTGTTATTGCGGATATCGTAGAGTCATTGGAAAAAGGGGCAAGAACCTTAAAAGATGACAAGACCACCCTGGAGCTGGAGCAGGCCTCCATGCGGGAGCTGACGAAGCAGCTGAACCAGAAGATCGTGCTGGGGCAGGAACTGGATGACTATCTGACAGAACAGATCCAGCGGCAGAGGGATCTTTATGGGGAGACGGAGAAAGTGAAGTTTATTGAGGAGGAGATCCTGTTTCCTTTAAGGCAGAGGATGATTGATTTTAACCAGATGCTGGCTGTGAACCAGAACGGAATAATTGCCATGGAGGTTATCAGAAGGAATAACTATGAACTGATCCGTTCCGTGAACCGGGCCCAGACTGTTACCATTGCGGCGCTGAACGTGGCAGTTACGGTTG
Source organism: uncultured Hungatella sp. (assembly GCA_949879025.1). Taxonomy (GTDB): domain Bacteria; phylum Bacillota; class Clostridia; order Lachnospirales; family Lachnospiraceae; genus UBA3402. The sequence goes on from CATLBO010000088.1 coordinate 10,527, forward strand.
CAGGGGCCTTGTATAACCAGAAGATCGTGCTGGAAAAGGTGAAAGTCTTAAACCAGGCTACCAATGACATGATCGCTTCCACATCCAGGATGCTGAATACCCAGGGAACGGAGATCCAGAAACAGGCCATGGATTCCAACATCCAGGTGGAGACTCTTAAGGAGGCGTTCAGGGAGACTTTGGGGGCGCTGGATTCCATTAGCAAGTACAAGCAGCAGGCGCTTCCCCAGATGAAAGAAACCATCGGACAGTTCAGACAGCTGGCAGAGGAAGGGGAGAGGGTGATTCGCAATATGGAGGAATCGGTTTAGGATCAATAGCCTGGAAAGTGAAAGATTTTTTCAAACCTGTTATTTAAAATAAGGGTGCAGACAGAAAAAGGAAAATCCATTGAAAGTCCTATGAAAATGCCGTTGCAAAATCAAGGGACTTGTTATATACTAGACCGTGTTTGAGAAATGTTTTCTGTCGGAAATGATTTTTTCAGACACGTTCTGGAAAAATTTTCCTCAGGGCACTGCGAAAGAAATCAAGAGAAAAGGATGGATATTGACATGGCATTATTAGAGACATGGCGGAATTTAGCCTATGGTGACGGCTTGAATGATAAAGAGAGAGAAAAACTCTGGTCCGGTTATTTCGCGATCGAAAAGGGAATTTATGAGAAGCTTTTATCTGATCCGGCCCAGGTGGTTGAGGGAAGCGTAAAGGAACTGGCAGAGAAGTATGACACGGAGATCCTCATTATGACAGGCTTCCTGGACGGTATTAATGAAAGCTTGAAAGGGTATCAGAATCCCATTGACACCATGGAAGAAGACACGGTGGTAAAGATTGAAATTGAGCCGGAGAAGCTGTATTACAACATGGTTGAGGCCAAGGCGGACTGGCTGTACAATCTGCCCATGTGGGATGACATCCTGACGCAGGAGAAGCGCAAAGAGCTTTACAAGGCCCAGAAGGCCTCCGGGACCATTGTAAAGGGACCGAAGGTAGGGAGGAATGATCCGTGTCCCTGCGGCAGCGGTTTAAAGTATAAGAAGTGCTGCGGTAAGAACCAGTAAGCTGTATAAAAGCAGAGACATCGCCCTGATAGTCTCTGCTTTTTTGACAGAAGGTTTTGCACAGCAAAGCAAAATGAGGGGGAAAGCCCCAGGCAGGAGGATCAAAGTGCGGGACGGCAATGCGTATGAGGCAGGGTTTGCAGCGGCATATGATACATTTATGGGTGATATTCCTTATGAGAAATGGGCAGACTATGTGCAGGAGCTTTTAAAAGAACATGGAATCCTGGACGGCCTGGTGCTGGAGCTGGGATGCGGAACCGGGAATATGACAGAACTTCTGGCTGCCAGGGGATATGACATGATCGGCGTGGATAATTCTCAGGACATGCTCTGGGCTGCTGCGGAAAAGCGGAGCAGATCAGGAGCGGACATTTTGTATCTGTGCCAGGATATGCGGGAGTTTGAACTGTATGGGACCGTAAAAGCTGTGGTCAGCGTCTGCGACTCTATGAATTACATGATAGAGTACAGTCAGATGGTCCAAGTATTCAGCCTTGTTAATAATTACCTGGACCCAGGCGGACTGCTTATTTTTGATCTGAAGACGGAATATACCTACAGGGAGCTGATGGGAGACAGGATAATGGCTGAATCAGGGGAGGAATGCAGCTTTATCTGGGAAAATCAGTATGACAAAGAGACAAAGATCAATGAGTATGATTTAACCTTGTTTGTAAAAGAAGATGAGGGCCACAACCTGTACAGAGGCTATAAGGAAACCCATTTTCAGAGGGCATATTCCACAGAAGAGATTAAGGCGGCAATATCGGAGTCCGGCATGGAATTTCTGGCTGTGTATGATGCATGCACAAGACAGGCGCCCAGGGAAGACAGTGAGAGGATCTATGTGATTGCAAGGGAGCAGGGGAAGGAGAGGACAAAAGTATAATGGCAGATTATATAATCAGAGCAACAGCAGCTAAAGGACAGGTTCGGGCATTCGCCGCTGTCACAAAGGACTTGGTGGAAAAGGCCAGGGAAAGCCACAATACCAGCCCCGTGGCCACGGCGGCTTTAGGACGGCTTCTTACGGCGGGAGCTATGATGGGAAGCATGATGAAAAATGAGAAGGATCTTCTGACGCTGAAGATTGAGGGTGACGGGCCCATAGGCGGGCTGACGGTGACCGCAGATTCCAGAGGGAATGTGAAAGGCTATGTCAATAATCCCCTGGTGGTCCTGCCCTGTAATGACAAGGGAAAGCTGGATGTGGGGGGAGCTTTGGGAATCGGCGTGCTCAGCGTGATCCAGGATGTAGGATTAAAGGAACCGTATATAGGACAGACGATTCTGGTCAGCGGCGAGATTGCAGAGGATCTTACGTATTATTATGCCACATCGGAGCAGACTCCTTCCAGCATGGCTTTAGGCGTGCTGATGAATAAGGACAATACCGTAAGGCAGGCAGGCGGGTTTATGATTCAGCTGATGCCGGGGGCTGAGGAAGAGGTAATCAGCGCTTTGGAGAAACGGGTGGAAGAGATTTCTTCTGTTACCTCCCTTTTAGATGAGGGCATGACTCCGGAAGAGATTTTGGAAAGTATCCTTGAGGGAATGGAACCAGAGATTACGGAAAAGATGGATACCCGGTTTTACTGCAGCTGCCATAAGGAGCGTGTGGAAAAGGCGCTGTTAAGCATTGGGAAGAAAGAACTTCAGGACATGATTCAGGACGGCAAGCCTATTGAGATTAACTGCCATTTCTGCAATGCCAATTATGTTTTTTCTGTAGAGGAGCTTCAGGGACTTTTGGAAAAGGCAACAGGCAGCAGGAGGTGACAGGGAAGATCGCTTTGAGAAGGCTCATAAGAGGGAAAGCGCAGAAAGAAACGATAAAAAAGCAAAAAACGCATCGGGGATGCGTTTTTATGCTTAATCACTTAGGGCGTATACTGCTTTACTCTCTTCTTACATAAATAAATTATATATAGAATGAAAAAGGTACACTAAAACTAGATGATTATAATTTTGTCACATTTGTTGCCTGTGGTCCTTTAGCGCCTTCGATTACATCGAATTCAACAGCAGCGCCTTCGTCTAAGGACTTATAACCGTCCATGTTCAGGCCGGAATAATGTACGAAAACATCATTTCCTTCCTCATCACAGATGAAGCCGTATCCTTTCTGATTGTTGAACCACTTAACTGTACCCTTGCTCATGATGTTAATACCTCCAAGATAGATATAAAAATAGTTATCGCTGCATACTATTACTGCAACTTTACTAAGAATAGCACAATAAATAGGGCGTGTCAAATGCTTTTTCGCATAACTCATGGTTTAATTAAGGAGATGATATTGTGAAGCCGATAAACGTGTGGAATCATTTTAAGACGATAACAGAACATAAGCTTTTTGTCATGGGAAACTGTTTTAGGGTAGGGCTGTATAAACAGGGGCTGCTTCATGACCTGTCAAAGTACAGCCGGGAGGAGTTTTGGACCGGAGTAAAATATTATCAGGGAAACAGAAGCCCAAATGCGGCGGAGAGAGAAATATTTGGGTTTTCAAAAGCCTGGCTGCACCATAAGGGGAGAAATAAGCACCATTTTGAGTACTGGATCGATTTTTCTGCAAACAAGGAGGACGGCCTGGTGGGACATAGGATGCCTTTAAACTATGTGGCGGAAATGGTCATGGACCGAATTGCCGCCTGCAGGATTTATAAAGGGAAAGCCTATACAGACAGGAGCCCTCTGGAGTACTATGCAAGGGAGAGCAGGTTTATCGTGATCCATCCGGAAACCAGGGCGCTTTTGGAAAAGCTGCTGAAT
>CATLBO010000089.1 GCA_949879025.1 uncultured Hungatella sp.
TGGCTCCCTTTTGTGCTGGTTAGTCCGCTGAAGGTGAAGATGGCCGCTGATATACAAAGGGACTTGGTATCTTTCCAAAAGAGACGTTACATCATTCCCGTTTTCCAGAATGCACATGCTGGTAAACATCCGGCTCTCCGAAAGCAGATTGTGGTGTCCCAGAACAATTACCTGAACCCCTCGGGCTTTGGCAGCCTGCAGATTGGCATCCATCCAGGCCATGGTTTCCTGCCTTACCCTCCCGTCAACTACGTTTGCCGGTTCATATTGGGCCGTATCCAGCAGCATCAGCCACACGTCCTCCCTTAAAGCATAAATATAGCTAAAAGAACCCTCATCCTGGCTGATTGCCTGGCTCCAGCCAAAGTCCCTGTATATTTCTCTGTACTCCTCAGGTGTCACCGCCTGGGTTTTCTCAGCCTTGTCGCCGAAGTACACGGCGGCATCCTGGTTGTTAATATCATGGTTTCCCGGAATCACCAGGACCTGGATGCCGGATTCCTGAAGACGGGATAATTTTTCCGCCAGTTTCTCATGATTGATTTTTTCCCCGTTCATAGTAATATCGCCGGTGAGAACTAAAGCATCTGGCTTTCCACTGGACGCCTCCTCAATAAGGGCATCCAGAATCTGAGGAAGATATCTTACCACCTTCCCGTCGCTTTTAGCCTGAAATGTTTCAAAAGCCTTCCCATAATCTGTCGCTGCTTCTGACATATAATGAAGATCTGACACAAGATACACTACCGGCGGCCCTGGTTCCTCCTGCTGATCCTGTTTCTCTGGCGGCGGGTTTTCCTTTTCTTTGCTTTGTACCGGCTGCGGCGAGATTCTTTTCGGCAAAGACAAAATTCTTTTGGCCAGCCCCACACTGCCCTTTAGAATTCCGGCAGCTCCCTGCTGAAGAGACAGAAGACCTTTATCATCATCATGCTTATCAGCTTCATCCTCTCTTTCTTCTCCTGTGTGTGGTTCTCCCAAACACTCTCCGATTTCCTCCACCACTACCCCGCTGCCTGTCTCTTGTGTCTCTTCCTGTAAAAATCGTCCTGCATTTCTTCCAAGCTCCGCCGCGCCTATTAACAGACATGACAGGGCTGTCATAATGCACAGCCACTTTATCTGATCTTTCACGTATCATTATCTCTTTTCTTTCAATTAATTACAGCTATGATATTCATAAATCCTCTGAATCAAAACCGCATTTATCGACATTATACGAGGAAACAATCCATTGGTCAAATTAAAAATCCTTTAAAATAGAAAAACAGATCCGGTGAGAGAGTACATCTTATAAACCAATATTATTCCGTTTAGAAGAGTTTGTTTTTTTCCTGAGACAAGTCAGCGGCAACCTAAATCAGACAACTCTCTTTCCTGCCATAATGCTTGTTTTAACCTGTAACCGTAATGAATATCTCTCTAACCTTTTTTGATAACCTGTCAAAAACCTTTTGTATTTTCTGATTTCATCTTAAATATATGTTTATTTTTCTGTCTTATTTTTCCTTTAAAGGTTACAATTTTTCAATATGTGGATAAATCAGCCCTCTGTAACCTGCTTTTTTGCATATTTCTAAGTCTTTTTCACACCTGTTTTGCCATTTGGATGGTTCCAAAACTATGAAAAAAGGTTTCATCGTTCGTCTGTCCGATATTCTTTTATATAATTCATGCCCCATAGAAACCATTTTTTCTAATTTAAGAGGGTGCCCCTCAGCCATTTTATGGCCTTTGGGACACCCTCATGTTAATGTAAATTTATGATTTTATGATTGTTTCTTTCAGCAAAATTCTCTCTTATCTAAATCTGCCTGAACTTTTTCAAGATCATTGCGGATAGACAGTTTCTGAGGGCATGCCTCCTCACATTTTCCGCATTTTACACAGTTCTTAGGCTGATGTTTCTCTCCTATGCTGTTCTCCCAATCCTGTTTTACCAGATTATAATTTTGATAAATGTGATACTGATTCCATACGCCAAAGCATCCTGGGATGTCAACGCCTGCTGGACACGGCATACAATATTTACAGCCTGTGCATCCGTTTTGAATCCGGCCTTTCATGGTTCTTACTACATCCTGAATAACTTCAATTTCCTCTTCTGACAAAGGTTTAAAGCTACGGAAAGTTTTCAGATTATCTTCCACCTGCTCCATGGATGACATGCCGCTTAAAATCACCTTTACATTGGGAAAACTTCCCACCCACCGCAGGGCAAAGGAAGCCAGTGATGCACTTTCATCCAGTTTCTGAAATCTTTCAGCAATATCCCCTGAAAACGCCGCCAGCCTGCCGCCTTTCACCGGCTCCATAATCACCAAAGGCACACCTTTTTTCTCTGCCAGCTTATAGCCCTTCAGTCCGGCCTGTTCTTCTGTATCTATGTAATTAAACTGAATCTGACAAAAATCCCAATCCCTGTAATTTAAGACTTCTTCAAATACTTCATAGCTGTCATGGAAAGAAAATCCCAGATACTTTATCTTCCCCTCTTCTTTCAGCTTTTCCAGAATCGGGATGCATCCCAATTCTTTCATCTTATCCCACCGTTCTTTATTCACTGCATGCATCAGGTAAAAGTCAATGTAATTTGTCTGCAGTTTGGCCAGCTGTTCTTCAAAAATCCGGCGGACATCTTCCTTCCCCTCCACCTTCCACAATGGCAGCTTGGTTGCAAGATAAAAAGAATCTCTTGGATATTTCTTCAAAACCTTTCCCACCACCACCTCACTGTTGCCCTGATGGTAAGGGTATGCTGTGTCTATGTAATTGACACCTTCCTTTATGGCTTTATCCAGCATCCGCTCCGCCTCAGGTTCATCAATATCCCCCTTCGGCGTAATGGGGAAGCGCATACAGCCAAAGCCAAGAAGGGAAGTTTCTATCCCAAGGTTCTCCAGCTTTCTTTTTTCCATCTTTTATCATTCTCCTTTCTAAGAAATTTTCAATTAATATCCCTTGCCAGACCCATAAAATGCACAATTCTGTACTGACATTTTATCATAACCGGAATAAAACTTCAATGTCATGGTTCTCATCCCATCATCCTTATGGCCTCTTATATTTCTTTTCAATATCTTCAGCAAAATATGACTCTGACACTGTTCCCTGCTGGATTTCTAAGATTGCCGGAATCTCATTGACGCCTAATTGATCTAATACTTCCTCTACTTTTTCAAAATTGCCGTCTCTGTCCTCAGCAATATTATATGCCAACATGCTAATGTGATTTTTATATAGATAAAGCTCTAATTTAGAAAAAGTCTCTTTGCACTCAGGGTAATCCTCACTCCCTATATATACAACAGCACTTTTTTCTTTTTTAAGAATATCTTCTAAATCATTTAGACGAATTTGATTAAATCCTGTCTGGCGGAATCTGTTTTCCTGAATAATATCTCTTGCCAGCACCATGCTCTTCCCTATTGTTATGGATGAAATAAGCAAAACGGGAATAAATACAGCCATAGTAACTTTCTTAACAATGCTGTTTCTGCAGAAGAATTTAGAGACAATAAAAACAGCATCAAAAAATATAAGCAGAAGTAAATTCCGGCTTAATCCGAATCTGTCAATAGAAAGGTTGTATTCATCTCTTATATTGCCGTCTGCATATATCAAAATGCAGACAGCGCAGGTTAAGAAAATGCATAAAATGTATATCGTAAATTCCGCTTTTTCATTGAAATTTTGCGCCTTATTCAAAATACTTCCCCTTTCTGTAAAATGATATCCGTTTCCTGCCCAGACTCAATCCCAAAAATCCTCTCTGTATTCTTTCTGGCATTTTGTATCAGTTCTTCCTTTTCAACTTCCATATATCTGGCCAGATCATCTGCCACATACCGGATATTCTGCGGAACATTTGTCCTGGCCAGCCCCGGCACATTCTTAGGAGTAAGGTATGGGGCATCCGTCTCTATAAGCACCCTGTCAAGAGGAATGGCTTTTACCGCTTTACGCAGTTCTCCCGCCCTTTTGTCATCGCAGATCCAACCAGTAATCCCGATGGAAAATCCCATGGAAAGATATTTCTCAAGCACGTCCCTGCTGCCTGTAAAGCAATGAACCACGGATTTTCTGCAAATATCCGGGTGTCTTTTAAATCTCTTCACAAATTCTCCTGCTGCATTCCGCTCATGAAGAAACAAAGGCTTTCCAAGTCTCTCAGCCAGAATAATATGCTTTTCCAGGCACCGTATCTGGTTCTCTTTAGAAGAAAACATTCTGTCAAAGTCCAGCCCGCACTCTCCCACTGCCACAATTTTTTCATTAGACCGCACAATCTTTTCTATAACGTCAAAGTCTTCTTTTCTGGCTGAATCCGCATTATGAGGATGAATCCCAGCTGTGCCATAGGCCTGATGAGTCCTGGTAAATGTATCAATCCTTTTATTTTCCTTCATATCCGTGCCTGTAAGGATACACTCCACTCCTGCCTCCCTGGCTTCCCGGATGATTTCCTCTGGTTTTGGGAACTGTTTTCCAAACAGGTTTACGCCGATGTCATAATAAATAACTGTCATAGGTTCTGTTCCTTTCTGTGTCCTTTCCATTCTGTAAGCAAATGCAAACAAGAGGACATTACTCAATACACCTTCCAGTATATCTCATAATGTCCCCTTTTGCAAAACCAACCTTGCTGATTAAAAAATTTATAAAAATATCCAAAGAAATCGGTGACAGCAGTCTCCCCATGGCTTCCCGCCGACTACAGAAAGTCGCGAATCCTTTTGCTCCGCACAGGATTCCGCAGCTTCCTTAAAGCCTTGGCCTCAATCTGCCGGATTCTTTCCCTGGTTACGTTGAAAGCCTTCCCTACCTCTTCCAGCGTTCTGGGATGTCCGTCCTCCAGGCCGAACCGAAGGACAATCACCTGCCGTTCCCTCTCCTTCAGATCCCCCAGCAATGCGTCAATATGTTCCTTCAGCATCACGGATTCCACATTGCCCTCAGGAGTCACCACATTGCTGTCAGCAACAAAATCTCCCAAGTTGGAATCATCCTCCTCGCCGATAGGCGTCTCCAAGGAAGCCGGCTCCCTGGCGATCTGCATGATCTCCATCACCTTTTCCTCGGACATCTCCAAAGCCTCCGCCAGTTCCGACACAGATGGCTCATACCCCAGTTCCAGGGTCAGCTTCCTCTGCATCTTTGACATCTTGTTAATCGTCTCTACCATATGCACCGGCACCCGTATGGTTCTGGCCTGATCAGCCAAAGCCCTGGTCACTGACTGGCGAATCCACCAGGTAGCATATGTACTTAGCTTATATCCCTTTGTATAGTCGAACTTCTCCACGCCCTTAATCAGGCCCAGATTCCCTTCCTGAACCAGGTCGAGAAAACTCATTCCTCTTCCCGTATACCGTTTGGCAATGCTGACAACCAGCCGCAGATTGGCTTCAATAAGCCTGTCCTTGGCTCTCTCGTCTCCATCCGCCTTCCTCTTGGCCAGCTCCAGTTCCTCATCCGCACTTAAAAGCGGCACCGTGCCGATCTCCTTCAAATACATACGGACCGGATCTTCAGTGCCGATCCCTTCCAGCAGATCGATGGCTTCCAGATCAATTTCCTCTTCCTCGGAGTCTTTCATAAAGCTGTCATCAATGTCGTCGTCAAGAATAAGCGTATCATCCGCCAGCATGCTTTCGTCGATCACCGGAATGACATCAATCCCTCTCTTCTCCAAATAGGAATAAATCTGCTCCATCTGTTCCGTGGAAAGCTCGTCCCCGATAAAGAAGTTGTTAATCTCTGTTACGTCCAGCGCATTGTGTTTTCCCTTTGCAACCTCTACAAGTTTGCCCAGTTTTTCCAAAAAAATATTTTTTTCCACCAAACAACGCCCTTTCGCTTATGGTTTCTAAATGATAATATATAACTAATTTATTATATACTACAACTTCTGATTTTTCAACCTTTTTTTCTGTTTTGCACCAAAAATTTTGCACCAAAAAATTCGCTTTTCGCCAAAAATCCCTGTCAGGTATCACTGGGAATTATGATCTGTATCTTTTGGGCCAGATTTTCTATCTCCACATTGGTTCTGGAACCTCCAAATTCTCCATCCAGCACCCAGTCCACTGGTTCTTTGGACGTAATCCGAAGGCGGGAGGTTTTAAAGCGGTATACATATTCACTCTGTTCTTCCTTTAAAATCATGGAGGACAAAATATTTTTAAGCTCCAGAGGTGTCTTAGGCATCCGTATCATCAAAACCTCAAATAGTCCGTCATTTAGGGAAACATCCCTTTTTACCAACCCCTTAAAACCGCCTACACTTATGGTATTAGTTACCATTCCGAAGACAAAATCCCCTTCCAGGCTCACCTCTTCTGATTCCAGTGTCATACCATATGCTTTAATATTGGTCAGGCTTTTCATACCCTCCAACATATAAGCCTGATGGCCCAAAAGGTTTTTCTTCTCCTGAGGCGTCATATAGGACACTTCAGTAAACAGGCCAAATGCTGCCACATACACAAAGTTCCGCTCCTGGCAGAAATGGCCGATGTCCACAGCATAGGGCTTTCCTGTTACCACGTTTTCCGCTGCCTTTGCCATATTGGAAGGGATCTGAAGGCTGGAGGCAAAATCATTGGTGGAACCTGCAGGAATATATCCCAGGACAGGAGGCCTGTCAAGCTTGGCCATACCGGAAATCGTCTCGCTTAGGGTTCCATCTCCGCCGCTGCATACTACTATGTCTGCGTCTTCCCCCTTCTCCCTGACTGTTCTCACCGCATCCAGCGGTTCCTGAGTGGTGTGAACCTCCACCTGCCACCCAGCCTTGACAAAAATGTCCACAATGTCCAGAAAATGAGATCTGATCTGGGCTTTCCCTGCCCTGGGGTTAACAATGAAAAGCATTCTGCCCATGGCATTACCTCCTTCTCTCATGATTCTCCATTTATCAATTTTATATACGCCGAAAATGCGTTGGGAACAGGATATTTTTCCTTAAGCTCCTGTCTTTGTACAAAAAGGTACTGCCCCGCCGGAAAATTCTTAAGAGAAACCCGGTATCCTGTCATATGCCACTCCACATGGCTGAAAATATGTTTGGCCTTCCCCGCCGGCTGGATATGCTCTACTTCAGCGCCTTTCAATGTCAATGCCTTCCTCACGTCGTCTTTTGTCAGGCTGCCTTCCACGTTGGGAAACTGGTAGAGAGAAGCCAAAAGCCCTTTGTCCGGCCTTTTTTCCAGGGCAATCCTGTCCTCTGCTTCCAGAAGCAGCACCGTCCTTTCTTCCACCTTTCTGGGCTTTTTCGGCGCCTTGTAGGGAATCGTGTCCAAAAGGCCTTGTTTTCTGCCAAGGCATACGGATGCCAAAGGGCATTCCCTGCATTTAGGTTCCCCGTTAGGCACACATACTATGGCGCCTGTCTCAATCAGCCCCTGATTAAACGCACTTGCCCGATCCTTTGGCATGGCCTCTTTTAAGTATTCCTCCATCTTCCTTTTTACCGACTGCTTCAAAATATCTTCCTGGCTGGCCAGAACCCTGGAGATCACCCGCAGCACATTGCCGTCTACTGCAGGCACCGGAATATTGTAGGCAATGGAAGCAATGGCTCCTGCCGTATAACTGCCGATTCCCGGAAGCTTTTTTAGCTCCTCAAAGGAATCCGGCGGGCATCCGCCATATTTTTCTGTCATTACCTGAGCTGCCTTTTTCAGGTTTCTGGCCCGGTTGTAATATCCAAGGCCTTCCCACAGCTTTAAAAGCCGTTCCTCCTCCACCTGCGCCAGGGCTCTTACATCTGGCAGTTCTTCCATAAAGCGGTTAAAATACGGCTTCACCGCCTCTACTCTGGTCTGCTGAAGCATGATTTCCGAAATCCATACTCTGTAAGGCTGAGGCTGTTCCCTCCAGGGCAGAATACGCGCATGGCTATCGTACCAGGAAAGAAGCGGCGCCGTCATGGCCCGGATACGGTCTGCCGGAGAAAAGGGCTTGTCCTCCGGCTCCAGCACCTGCAGCTTTTCATAGGGACTTGCGGATGTGGCATAATACTTATGCTCTCTGGTGTCGATTCCCATAAGATTCATCCTCATAGCAAAAACGCATCACCGATCTGTCTTTGGTGAAACCGGGACCATATCGGCGGCGCGTCTCATAATTGGTATTTCCTTCTGGTTTACACATATCCATAAATCCCCCGGACCGACACTTCTCCGGAAAGCACCCGGCAGAGGGTTTGATTTTCCCGCTCCACCAAAAGCTGCCCCTGGCTGTCGATTCCCCGGCAGATTCCCTCATAATTCCCGTCAGGCGCCAATACTGTCACCGGACGGTTCATGTTAGCCAGCCGTTTCTCATATTCCTCTTTCAGCAGGCTTAAATCTTTCACGTCCAGGAATTTCCTGTAATACTCTTCAAGGGCTTCGGCCATGGCTCCGATAAGAGGCCCCCGCTTCCATTTCCGGCCGGATTCCAGATACAAAGACCCTGCGGTCTTAGCTATTTCCTCTGGGAATTCCTCCATATTAACATTGGTTCCCATGCCCACTACCACATACTGAATCGTGTCCAGTTCCGTTGTCATCTCTGTCAGGATTCCGCAGATTTTCTTTCCGGAAAGCACCAGATCATTGGGCCATTTAATCGAAGGCATGATTCCAGTGACTCTGTAAATGCCCTGGGAAACTCCCAAAGCTGCCGCCAGCGTCAGCATGGACGCATGGGACGGCAGTATATCCGGCCGCAGCACCATGCTCATCCAAATACCCGTGCCCGGCGGTGATGACCATCCTCTTCCCCTGCGTCCTTTCCCGGTATGCTGCTGTTCTGCAACCACCAGGGTTCCTTCCTGGGCTCCTTCTTCCGCCAGCGCCTTGGCTCTGGTATTGGTGGAGTCCGTCTCATCATAATACACCACCCGGCTGCCTATAAGGCTGCCTTTGATGCAGCTTGTTATTTCAGCCTCTGTCAGCATGTCTGTCATTTCCACCAGATGGTATCCTTTATTTCTCACTGCCTCAATGTCATATCCCTCAGACTGAAGCTGCTTTATAACTTTCCAGACAGCAGTTCTAGACACGCCGAACCTATCGCAAAGTTCCTGTCCCGACACATATCCGTCCCGCCCTTTCAGCATTTTTATAATCTCCGCCTTCATCCCCGCCTCCAAATGCTGACTGCGCTGACTGTCATAACTGCCAGAAGAAAAACTGCAATTATTATAAGCCCGACAGCTGACGCCTTCTGCCTTTTGTCACGGCCGCTCTGCTGATATCGGTACACGCCATTGACCATGTTCAGCACAGCTGCCAGAAAAAAAATCACGGGAAACAAAAACATATTTTTTTCCGGATTGATAAATGCAGCCACTGCCATGATCACCACCAGCACACCTATAACAATATGCACCCAGTCCAGAATCAGGGATGTGTTCCTTGGACTGTTCCTTCTTGCCTGTCTGTATCTCATTGATTACGCTCCTAACCCGGATAAACCGGAACTATTTCTCAAAAGCCGTCCTTCCTAAATCCCCAGGGTGGCTGCCATCACTGCCTTAATGGTATGCATGCGGTTTTCCGCCTCGTCAAACACCTTGGAGCAGGAAGACTCAAATACTTCATCCGTAACTTCCATGTCTTCCAGGCAAAACCGCTCTCCCATTTCCTTTCCGATTTTTGTTTTTAAATCGTGGAACGCAGGCAGACAGTGAAGAAATATGGCATTTTCCCCTGCATTCTCCATAACTGCCTTTGTCACTTTATAAGGGGTCAGCTCACGGATTCTTTCCTCCCACACTGCGTCCGGCTCTCCCATAGATACCCACACGTCGGTGTAAATCACGTCTGCGCCTTTTGTGCCTTCCATTACATCTTCCGTTAGGGAAACCGAAGCCCCTGACGCAGCCCCATAGGCTCTGCACTGTTCCACCAGCGCCTGATCCGGAAAATATTTCTTCGGAGCGCAGGCCACAAAATCCAAGCCCATTTTAGAGCAGGCAACCATAAGGGAATTGCCCATATTATACCGTGCATCCCCCATGTAAACAAGCTTCACTCCCTTTAATCTTCCCATGTGTTCCCTGATAGTCAGAAGATCAGCCAGCATCTGGGTAGGATGGAATTCATTGGTAAGGCCGTTCCACACAGGAACTCCTGCATATTTAGCCAGTTCCTCCACGATCTCCTGCCCGTATCCCCTGTATTCAATACCGTCATACATACGTCCCAGAACTCTTGCCGTGTCGGCAATGCTCTCCTTCTTTCCGATCTGAGAACCTGACGGGTCCAGATAGGTGGTCCCCATTCCCAGGTCATGGGCTGCCACCTCAAAGGAGCACCTGGTTCTGGTGCTGGTTTTCTCAAAAATCAAGGCAACATTTTTCCCTCTGAACATGTCCGTCAGAATTCCTTTTTTCTTCTTCTCCTTCAAATCCGCTGCCAGATCCAAAAAATATGTGATTTCTTCCGGAGTAAAATCCTTTAGCGTCAAAAAATTTCTTCCTTTTAAGTCCATGTCAATAACCTCCCTTGCTCCGCATGAATAGAATATACAAAATAATAGTATATTATGGAAGATTATGCAAGCATTATTGAAAATTAATCTTACTTATCCTGAATTCAGATTAATTTTTTCCGGATCTCTGCCAGCAATTCCCCAGGCGTGTACACATGGAAACGTCCAATCCTCCTGCTGCGGGCCCCATTTTCCAAAATGGACAGATAAAGTTCCTTATAGTCCCATCCTTCTTTCATTTTCCACTGCTTTGCCAGTTCCGGAAATATCCGCTCCGTATAAATACGGTATCCGCCCTCTTTCTCCTGCAATTCCTTCAGTCCTGCCAGGGTTTCCCACGGGATCAGGCCTTTCAAAATATCCGTTTCCCCAATAAGACGCTCAAAGTAATACGCCTCTGATTCCGGAGCATCCAAGTAATACCATTTCCCCTTAAGGCCATATAAAAGCCGCAGTGCGTCATAATACCCCAGCCGCATGTTTTTTCTGGCCTGCTTTTTATCAAATTGAAGAAGCCCTCCAAGGCTCTGCCGGGGGGCAATATGGCTGACATTTACATCCTCCGGAATCTCCGTTACCTTCTCTGAGTCAAATCCCAGGCCATAGATCCGAATAATGATAATGTCCTTATATCCTTCATCCAAAAGCACGTTTACAGGCACATTGTTCCATCCGCCTCCGTCCAGATACTTTTTCCCGCCCAGCTTCTCCCGCTTAAATACCGGAAGATAGGCGCTTGCCATAAGCATATCGCCGATCTCCCCGTCCGGAATCTTCTTTGCGTCAATGGTAAGAAGCTCCCTGTCGCTGACTGAATAAGTGGTAATAAAAAGCTCCTGTCTGGAACTGCGTATCTTTTCCTCGTCAATGACGTATTCAATCAGCTGCCTTAAAGGAGTAATGTCAAATCCTTTGTCTTTTAAAACTTTTTTCACTTCCTCAGCTAAAGCCGCCCCATTGACAGACTTCCAATCCAGGCGCCGCACTGTCTCCATCACAGTATCATCTATATCCATGACTCTGGAATAGCTGATATTTTCCCATATATACTCTGCCTTCTTCGGCTCGTCCATACAGATCATGGCCCCGTTCAGCGCCCCTACGGAGGCCCCGGCAATCCCCTTTATGGAAATTCCTGCCTCCCGAAGCGCTTTCCAGGCCCCGATCTGATAGGAGCCTTTAGCTCCTCCGCCTTCCAAAACCAGGCCGTACTCTTTTGCAGGGTCCAATTGAAGTTTCAAAAAGGGTATTTCCTCCTAATTCTTTATCAATTCCCGGCAATCTCTTTTATAGAAGTCACAAACCCTGCCAGGCCCTGAAGTTCTGACGGAATAATAATCTTGGTAGCCTTTCCGTCCGCCGCCTTGGCAAAAGCTTCCAGTCCCTTCAGCTGCAGCACCGCTTCGTCAGCCCCCACTTCTTTAATGTAGCGCAGGCCCTCGGCAGTAGCCTGCTGGATCTTAAGGATAGCCTCCGCCTGGCCTTCTGCCTCCTTGATTCTCTTTTCCTTTTCAGCCTCCGCCCGCAGGATGGCAGACTGCTTATCAGCCTCTGCATCAAGGATCACTGACTCCTTCTTGCCTTCTGCCACCAAAATGGTAGACTTCTTTTCTCCTTCCGCCCGCAGGATGGCCTCACGGCGCTCCCGCTCCGCCTTCATCTGCTTCTCCATGGCATCCTGAATGGCAGCAGGCGGAATAATGTTCTTAAGCTCCACCCGGTTCACCTTAATGCCCCACGGATCAGTAGCCACATCCAGGGACGCACGCATCTTGGTATTGATGGTCTCTCTGGAGGTAAGAGTCTGATCCAGTTCCAGATCGCCGATAATGTTACGCAGCGTCGTTGCTGTCAGGTTCTCAATGGCCATAATAGGGTTCTCCACCCCATAGGTGAACAGCTTCGGATCGGTAATCTGGAAAAACACTACCGTGTCAATGCGCATGGTTACATTATCCTTGGTAATCACTGGCTGAGGCGCAAAATCCACAACCTGCTCTTTTAAGAGAACCCGTTTGGCCACTCTGTCAATAAACGGCGCCTTCACATGAAGCCCCACGCCCCATGTCTCCCTGTAAGCGCCCAGGCGCTCCACTACCATGGCCTGTGCCTGGGGGACAATCTTTACGCAGGACGATAAAATAATCAAGATAATAACAGCTAAAACAATAAACCCGGTAAATCCAACTAATAATCCCATACTACTCTGCCTCCTTTACAGCTTTGACAATCAACTTTACCCCCTGTATGGCACAAATCTCCACGGCTGCGCCAACAGGACAAATACTGCCTTCCTCCTTCGTTCTGGCCGTCCACTCCTGGCCGTTAATCACCGCAGTGCCGGTTCCAAGAATATTGTTCACTTCTTCCGTAACCCTGGCCTGCTTTCCCACCAGGCTGTCAACATTAGTCTTAACCGTATGCCGGTTTACATGCTGCAGGGCCCAGGGTCTGGTAAAAATAAGAAGGACAAAAGAAACAAGGACAAAAACCGACAGCTGGGCATTAACGCTTGCTCCGGCCTTTGCCACAAAGAAAGCCGCCATGGCGCCGCCGGCGAACCACACCGTAGTCAGCGCCATGGTGGCAGCCTCCGCCGCCGCCAGAATGACAAACAGAATAAGCCAATATACAGACTCCATGGAATCCCTCCTTTATCCTCCGGTGTACTCTTAGAATCTCTTTTATTATAATCAATTTTCTCTGTTCCATCAAGAAAAGTTTTCTTACAATTTCCACGGCCGCCATGATTTCATCTGTGGAAGCGCATCCGGTGCAGCGCAGTGTTCAGACAGTTTTTCAGCTTATGCACGGAAACCAGCATGGCGGTTTACTGTCTTCTCTGTCTGGCTGCCTCAAACATCAGCACAGCAGAAGCCACTGCCGCATTTAAAGACTCCACTTCCCCCTTCATAGGTATCCTCACCCAGGCATCTGCCATAGCCGCAGTATTTTTTTCCAGCCCCCTGGCCTCATTTCCCACCAGAAATCCTGACGCCTTCCTGTAATCCTCTTGATCATAACTGTTTTTCCCGTCCAGATGGGCTGCATACAGCCGCACTCCTTCTTTCTTAAGCATGCCAAGGATTTCCGTCAGATCCTCTACATACAAAAACGGCACCCGGAACACGGACCCCATTGTTGACCGGATCACTTTGGGGTTGTAAATATCTGCTGTATCACGATTCATGATTACTCCCGAAATTCCTGCTCCTTCCCCGGCTCGCAGGATTGTCCCCAGATTTCCCGGGTCCTGTATCGTTTCCAAAACCATCAAAAGCGGTTCCCCGCAGCAGTTTTTCAGCTCATTTATAGAATATTGGTACTGTCTTGCAACTGCCATTACGCCCTGGGGAGTCTGGGTATCAGACATGGCCTTTAAAACCTCTTCTGTTACTATCTCCACTTTTTCCTTTTCCATGCCCTCCATCATTCTATGATGAGCCGGCTCCTCTAAAAACCGTTCTGTCACATAAACCTGCTTGATGCGCCCTTTATCCAGCTCTTCAAACATTCTTGGACCTTCCACCACAAAAAGGCCTGATTCTTTTCTGAATTTGACCCTTTTGCAGAGAGCCGAAACCTGCTTTACCTGGCTGTTGGCTGTACTGCTGATCATGATGTTCCTCCCTCATATGCCATATGTGCTCTTATCTTCTTCTCTTATCTTCTTATTGTAAAAGTCCCGCCGCCGTATTGGCGGCATGTATTCAGGGATGCCAAATGCACTGGCCAAACTTTCATAGGTGCGGAAGTCGAGAATGGGATTGCGGCCGTCCGGCTTTCTGAAATCGCCGGTGTTGTACATCATCAGCACTCCGTACTCGGCCGGCGGAGACGGCATGGAAAGCTGGTGCAGACGG
>CATLBO010000090.1 GCA_949879025.1 uncultured Hungatella sp.
TTGAACAGCAGCATTCGGATTCGCCAACTCTGACCATGAATACCATTGGGCGCCATGTGTCTAAAATGGTTTACACGAAGGTTATGACCAATAAGTCCCCATGGCTTATGGGGACCCAGCTGGGAAAGGTGTACTGCAACCCGACTTCCCACGGCGAGGGAAGGTTTGTAGCCAATGATCAATGGCTTAAGAGCCTGTTTGCCAACGGACAGGTATGTACTCAGTATGTGGATGATATGGGGAAGCCTACTATGGATGAGTTCTGGAATCCAAACGGGTCCTATATGGCAATTGAGGGAATTACCAGCCCAGACGGACGGATCTTGGGAAAAATGGCTCATTCGGAGAGACGAGGCGAGGCAGTTGCCATGAATATCTACGGAGAGCAGGATATGAGGCTGTTTGAATCAGGAGTGGAATATTTTAAGTAGACAGAACCTTGCCGAAATGCTGGCAAAAGGATTCTGTTTATGGAAAAGACGCATATGCCTGACCAGACCAAAAGGAAAGGAAAGGTTTACAGATGCTGGTTAAGGAGAAGCTTCAGAACCGGGAACATTTTTCGGACATTGACTGCCGCATAGCAGATTATGTGCTGGAACAGCAGGAGAAGCTGAAAGACACAAGCGTCCGGAAAATGGCAAAAGAGCTGTATGTAGCGCCGTCTACCATTATCCGTTTTTGCCAGAAGGTGGGATATGAGGGGTTTAATGGTTTAAGGGAGGATTATTTAAAGGAAGTGGAGTATCTGTCTTCCAATTTTAGATCTCTTGATCCCAACTTTCCTTTTGACAAAAGGGATAAAGATATGACACTGGCAGGCAAAATGGAAGCTTTATATGAAGAGATCTTGCGGGACTGCAGGACGCTTTTGGAGCCGGAGATGCTTCAGAAGGCTGTTGAGATGATCAATGGGGCCAGGCAGGTGTTTGTCTGTGCTGCCGGGGCTCAGATGGGGCTTGTGGAGGTATTCCGGGATAAGATGATGAAAGTGGGGAAAATGGTCCACAACAGTAACCGGTCGGAAGACGGATATTACCAGTCATGCTACTGCAGCAGCGACAGCGGGTTTATCCTCATATCTTATACAGGTGAGACGGACAAGGTGCTTAAAATAGGGAGAAAGGTGAAAGAACGGGGAATTCCAGCCGTAGCTATTACTTCTTATGGAAATAATTCTCTGTCAGGGCTGTGTGATGTATCTCTTTATGTGTCAACGAGGGAGAAACTGATAAAGAATCTGGGAACTTTCGGACTGAATGTGTCAGTAATGTATCTTTTGGACGTGCTTTACGCTGGGTATTTTAACAGAGACTATGAAAAGCACTACAAGGATAAAGTGAAAAATTCCACGGACTGTGAACAGCCGGCAGGACGTCCGTGGGGAAGGCACTCAGACAACCCTATTCTAAGAGGTTAGAATAATGCCGGGCGTGGAACATTGTTCGCTTTGCTGAAAGAAAAAGCGACAGGAAAAGGAAACAGTGTACCTGATGTGAGGGAAGGCATTGACAAACAGGGAAAAATCCGTGAAAATGGAGATACAAGAAGGCAGTACGCTTATGAGATGCGGAAAGACAGTGACTGAACAAAGCGGTGATGTATTTCCGGATCCGGCGCTGCCATAAAAAGGAGGATAATCATGGAAAAGAAACCCGTAAAGATTGTAACTATCGGCGGCGGCAGCAGCTATACTCCGGAATTAATGGAGGGGTTTATTAAGCGCTATGAGCAGCTTCCCATTAAAGAAATCTGGCTGGTTGATATCGAAGAAGGAAAAGAAAAGCTGGAGATCGTAGGCAAGATGGCGCAGCGCATGTGGGATGCTTCCCCCTATGACGTGAAAGTTCATCTTACTTTGGACAGAAGAGAGGCTCTGCCGGGAGCTGATTTCGTGACTACACAGTTCCGGGTAGGCCTTCTCAATGCCAGAATCAAGGACGAGCGCATTCCGTTGTCTTATGGCATGCTGGGCCAGGAAACCAACGGCGCAGGCGGCATGTTCAAGGCTTTCCGCACGATTCCTGTAATCCTTGGAATTGTGGAAGATATGAAAGAACTGTGTCCCGATGCATGGCTGGTAAACTTTACCAATCCAAGCGGTATGGTGACAGAGGCAGTTATCCGCTACGGCAAGTGGGACAAAGTAATCGGTCTGTGCAACGTTCCGGTAGGGGCAATGCTGAGAGAGCCTAAGATGATCGGCAAAGAGCCAGAAGAGCTGATCTACAAGTTCGCCGGCCTGAACCATTTCCATTGGCATAAGGTCTTTGATTTAAACGGCAAGGATGTGACGCCGGAAATTATTGAGAAGCTGTATGATCCCGCTGCGGACGCAGGTACGCCGGCCAATGTATTTGATGTGAAGTTCTTTAAAGAGCAGCTGGATCAGATGGGAATGATTCCATGTGCATACCATAGATATTACTACAGGCAGGAAGAGATGCTGAACCATGCCCTGGAGGAGTACCATGATCCGGAGAAGGGAACCCGTGCTCAGCAGGTGAAGAAGACAGAGGAAGAGCTGTTTGAGCTGTACAAGGATCCGGATCTGAACGAAAAGCCGGAGCAGCTGGCAAAAAGAGGCGGCGCCCATTATTCGGATGCAGCCTGTGAAACCATTGCATCCATCTACGGAAATAAGAATACGCATATTGTGGTATCCACGAAAAATAACGGCGCTGTACCGGATCTTCCGGCAGACTGCGTAGTGGAAGTATCTGCCCATGTTGGCGCCTGCGGCGCCCTGCCGATTGCGTTCGGATCACTTCGTCCGGCTGAGAGAGGCTGGCTGCAGGTTATGAAGAACATGGAGCTGTGCGTCTGCGAAGCTGCGGTAACCGGAGATTATGGGCTGGCCCTTCAGGCGTTCACCCTGAATCCTCAGGTTCCTTCCGGTGAGAAGGCAAAGAGAGTTTTAGATGAGCTGCTGATTGCCCATAAGAAGTATCTTCCTCAGTTTGCCAAGAAAATTGCGGAACTGGAGAAAGAGGGAGTTACGGTTAAGGATGACGTGGCAAGGGAGCTGACAGAGCAGGGACTTTAATTAGGATAAAGCAGAAAACAGTTTTTTTTAAGTGCCTGATGGAGTTTGGCTGTAAAAGGCCGGCTCTATCAGGCTTTTTTATTTTTTTGATGGGGAAGGCGGCAAAGCAGCTTTTGGCTTTGACATGAATACAGAAGGATTTTAACCTGGCAGAGGAATAAAAATATAGAAGCTGTTCCATAATAATTTTACTATATTCAGGAAAGGAAGATAAAGGGCTATGGACAGGAATGGGGATGCGCAGCTGCTGAATTTTATTTACCAGAACGCTCAGATGGGAGTTGAATCTCTGGAGGAGATTCTGCCTATGGTAAAGGCAGGGAAGTTTAAAGAAGGGCTTCAGGCCCAGCTTAAGGAATATCGGCAGATTCATGATGAAGCAGGAAGACGGCTAAACAAAGCAGGATACGATGAAAAGGGGATTAATGCCATGCAGAAAATCATGACATATCTAATGATTGATGTGAAAATGATGGTGGATTCCTCGAATTCCCATGTGGCTCAGATGCTGATACAGGGAAGCAACATGGGGATAATGGATGCACAGAAAAGGATTCATGAGTATGAATCTCAGGCTGACAGGGAAGTTATCAAGCTGATGAAGCATTTGCAGGAGTTTGAGGAAAAGAATGTGGAGCGGCTGAAAGCATATTTGTAAGAATATTTGAAAAGGGCTGTTGCAGCATTTATTGTGGAAGCATACACTCCCGGAATCTTTACTATACCTGTTTTTGGAGATGATTTTGCCGACTGCGCCGTGCTTCAACCTTTGCAGGTTTCTATATGCGTATTTAAAATCAGGTATGTTCGGCAAAAATTATCTTATAGATCAGGTATTAAAAGATGCCGGGAGGGCAGTGGAAATTAAGCCAGAGATCCCATAGGGTCCCAGGGGTTTAAAATAATGGTTTCCGTATTCAGAATATCCATCTGTTCTTTGGTCAGATATTTCTTGTTGACAACAATCTGATACATATATTCATTAAACCATTCATCGCTCATGATAAAGTATCCCTTCTTTCCGGGATCTTCTCCCCAGCTGTTTTCTACTCTCCAGCGGGTGGGGGTTCCGTCTTTTGTCAGATTCACACCCTGAAATACCATGGCATGGGTCATAAGGCTTTGACCGTAATCGAGACGCTGCCCTTTTGTCATGGGGAAATCTACCTGAAGGAAATCATGAAAGTCATAAAGGCCTGGGTCCATGATGCCCAGATCACGGCTGATAAAGGGTCCCATATCACAGCCGAACCACACTGGCTCTCCGTCCTTTAACTGAGCGATGGCAGCGGCTTTCAGATCTTCAACAGGAAGATTGATATAGCATATGGGATTGCCCTCTTTTACGTTGCCCAGCATATTTACGGTATACCTGCGGTAGAGAGGCTTGTCGGATGTGGGGGCGTTAATAAGGCTTATGTAATCGTTTAAATCCATGTCCACATACTTTTTAAAGAATTCCTGAGGAGTCATGCCCGCTTCTTGAATAAAGTTTCCGTCTTTGTCTCTTGCCTCCATGTCTATGGTTTTAGGCGGTTCCCCAAGGCAGATGCAGAGCATGCGGTAAATTTCGCCCAGCATGGAAGCTTTCATCTCTTCCAGGGCCTTGCGGGAGGAGCCGTCTGCAGCTGCCTGGCGCAGTGCGCATGCGTCATTTCTTAAAAGTTCTGTCATGATGCGGTTCATTTCCCGGGTACCGCTGGACACGGCGGATTCCGGCATGCTGTATTTAGGCACCACGCCGTATTTATTTATCAGATTTACTGCCATATCCCACTGGCCTCCGTCGCAGATAGGGTCGGACAGAAGATGGGTTAAAAGACGGCTGCCTATGGGTTCACTGAGGGTGTCCAGAATATTTTCCAGGAACCAGTTGGATTTTTCCAGCTTATCCCAGAAAAGCAGATAACTTTGGGAAAGCTCAAAATTTTCCAGGTTGCAGCTTTTTATGATACGGAAACGCATAACGTTGGTGGCGGCAAACAGCCAGCAGCGGCCGCTTTGCTTCTGGTTGGTCATGGTGCCCTGCTTTAAGGACAGGGAGAATTCATGGTTGCTGCGTCTGACTGCAGCAGGGTTTTTGCAGCTGTTTAGAAGTCCGCCTGACATGACGGCATCCCTGGCTATGCGGCTTGCGCGGTCAGAGTTAAAATCGCTGCTGTATTTTCCCAGGTGGTCTGGGGTAATGGAAATGCTCATTCTTAAAACCTCCTGTGTAAAATGTTTTTGTTGTATGGGCTATGCCCAGGCGCTTGAAGCGCCTTATATACTATAACGCAAAAAGGCGGTTTTGTCAGCGGGAATTGTGAAGATTTATGGAAAAGAGTGAAAAGAAAAGGATATTCGCTTGACTAACATATAGTTTGCATCAAGTGGATAATTTGCAGCAATATGTATCAATTTCATTCATTGATAACAATTCTTTTTTTGTCTAAAGTATTGACATAGGTCCAGTATTATACGTTCATCCTTCACGTTCTTCCGAAGGAGATTGATAAGGATTTCGTGATTGAGTGTATCAAAGTATTTCGATAAATCCAATACTACTGCAAATGTGTAGCCTTGCTCTGCATACTCCTTCACTTTTTGTATTGCGTCTTTTGCGCTTCTGTTTGGACGGTAGCCAAAGCTCCCATCCGTAAACAGTGGTTCATAGATTGGCACCAACTGTTGGGTTATTGCCTGTTGAAGTGTTCGGTCTATCACTGTTGGTATGCCAAGCTTTCGCACACCACCATCTGATTTTGGAATCGTGGCACGTCTCACTGGAGACGGAGTGTACTTTCCTCTATAGATACGGTCGGTAAACCCTTGCTGATATTCCTTGAAGTACAAAAGAGCATCATCCATGGTCATCCCATCAATTCCTGGCGCTCCCTTGTTTGCTTCCACTCTCTTATACGCTCTGTTTAAGTTATCCTTATGCAGTATCGCTTCCAAGAGTCTCGGCTGTGCACTGTCTCTTTCTTTCCATATCCGATTAAATGACCTAGACGCTTTCGCATGCCCTTCGTGTTCCGCACTGTCTCTTTGCGAACAGCCATTGTTTTCAATGTTTTCTGCCATAGATGGTCATTCCTCCTACTTTCTCGGTCATACTCAAGACTCTTACTGATTCGGTCCCTCACCCGAATGAAGCCAGCTTCATTTTGGCTACTATGACCTCTGCTGACTTCTGTGCGTTCAGCACTGCCTTAAGTAGTGGTTACCTCTTTCAAGGCGTATCGCACAGACCTCCCCAGGTACCACACGTTTCTTCCTCTCCATCCATCTGCCTCATTTATCATGCATGATTCCGTGTAGTTATCGGGCTTTAGTTTGTCATGCAACCTTACTCTCTTGCATAACCTCATATGAGATTTCTGTTCGTCAGACCAGAGATTTGCCCGTGAGTTAGTCTGTTCCTCACATCCAGCTTCCTTCAGATTCGTAGTCGCCCACGACACCCTTGCTTTCGGCTATATCCTTCCCACTACCGGGCGGATTCGGGACTTTAACCCGTTAGAAACGTGCGCCGCTAGGCGCACATGAAAAACGCCCGTTCCGTGTGGAAAAGGCGTTTACCATGTGATTATAGGGCTTTAAGTTTAGTTTTCGTGTTTGTAAAAAGCCTTGATTTATGCGGTGCTGCGGTGGTGTCTATAAATACTTGCTCTGAATGGGGCAGGGAAGACCACTACGATTCTTATGCTTCTGGGGCTTGTAAGGCCTACACACGGCAGTGCGTTTATTGACGGAATGGACTGTCTGCGTGATTCTGTAGGAATCAGGAGCCGGGTGGGCTATCTGCCGGACCAGGCAGGGTTTTATCCGGATATGACCGGCAGGGAGAATCTGCGGTTTACTGGACAGCTCAACGGGTTTGATGGGTGGGAGCTGGAGGAGTGGATTGAGGGACTTTTGGAAAGGGTGGGCATGACCGGCGCAGGAGATCAGAAGGTGGGAACCTATTCCAGGGGCATGAAGCAGCGGCTTGGCATTACGTATGTATTGATCAAAGACCCGGAGGGCATGAGGAAACTGACGGAACTGATCCGCTGTCTTTCAGAGGTGGACGGGCGGACAGTCCTTATTTCGTCCTACCAGCTGCACCAGATTCAGCAACTGTGCCACAGGGTTGGGCTATTTGTGGGCGGAAGACTTATGGCCTGGGGAGAAATTGATGAACTGGCCAGGCAGGTACAGGCAGAGAGCGGTGATCTGGATGAGATTTACCGGAAATATTTTGAGAAGGAGGGTGAGGACTGTGGATGAGAGGGTAATGGAGGATAGGATGGTAGATCTGGAGTACCAGGACAGCAGACCTCCCTGCAGCTGCGGGGGACTGTTTGTCATTTTCCGGAAGGAAATGGCAGATCATATCCACAGCCGCCGCTTTCTTCTAGTACTGGCGTTGATCGGTCTTACCAGCATTGCCAGTATCTATGGGGCCGTATCCGGGCTGGGACAGGAGGCCGGAGCCGGGGAGAGGGGGATGAATTATCTGTTTCTGCGGCTTTTTACGTCCGGCAGCGGTTCGGTTCCTTCTTTTATGTCCCTAATCGCACTGCTTGGGCCCTTTGTGGGACTTGCGTTGGGATTTGATGCAATCAACCGGGAAGAGGCGGAGGGAACGTTAAACCGTCTGGCAGCGCAGCCGGTGTACCGTGACTCTATTATCAACGGAAAGTTTTTGGCGGGGGCGGTTCTGATCGGGATTATGGTGTTTTCCATGGGGCTGTTTACGGGAGCGTCAGGGCTTTTGGTTATAGGCGTTCCTCCTGCGGGAGAGGAACTGGGAAGAATCGGCGTATTTCTTTTGTTTACCTGCATTTATATCTGCTTCTGGCTGGCTCTGTCCATTCTGTTTTCTGTGGCATGCCGTCATACGGCCACATCTGCGATGCTGGGAATCGGGTGCTGGATTTTCTTCGCTCTGTTTATGAGCGTGGTGGTCCGTGTGCTGGTGGACATTCTCTGTCCCCAGGACCAGATGGTGACTCTTGGAGATCTGATGGACAGCTACAGCCTGAACCTTGGTCTGAACCGGCTGTCCCCCTATTATCTCTACAGTGAGGCGGTATCTACGATTATGAATTCGTCTGTAAGGTCTACCAACATTATCCTGCCATTTCAGATGGAGGGAGCTGTGGCCGGATATCTGTCTCTGGGACAGAGCCTGCTTCTTGTATGGCCCCACCTTACAGGGCTTCTGGCCGGGGGAGCGGTGGTTTTTGCGGTTTCTTATGTGTGGTTTATGAACCGGGAGATCTGCGGAAGGTAGAACTCTAAAGAAATGGTGGGATGCGGATAGAGTCTGCCATAGCGGGGTTAAGATTTTTTAAGAAATGGTTTAAGGATGGTTAAGGTTTTAATGGTATGGTGTGCTTATGAAAAAGCGGAAGGAGGATTTTATGGAATTGTTCAGGCAGGCGGCCAGCCGGGGCAGGCAGTGGCTGGGAGGCCTGATGATTGTGGAAAATACGGAGATGGCGTTTCTTGCGATCTGCGCCAACAAAATGCGGTCTGTCCTGACAATGCTGGGGATTATCATTGGAATCGGTTCAGTGATCTCCATTGTTTCCATTGGGGATACCATGCGGAAATTATTTTCCGACATCTATAAAGATGTGGGAATCACCCAGGCTTATATTTCTATTATGGCAGATGATGTGCGGGAAAGTGATTTTTTTACCCTGGAGGAGTTGAAAAGGATGAAGGAGGTGTTTGGTGACAAGATTGCGTACATAGACAGCGGCAGTTCTGCTTCCGGCGAAGTGCAGACAAAACATAGGAAAATGCAGTTCAATTTTCAGGGAATCAATGAGAAGTACCAAAAAGTGCAGCCGGTAACTATGGTTCATGGACGGTATCTCAATGAGAATGATATTCTGGTTCAGAGAAAGAATGTGGTCATGGAGGCGGGAAGTGCTGAAAAGCTTTTCGGAACAGAGAACGCAGTGGGCAGTACCTTCCGGACTGCGGTGAACGGCAGTATGGAGGAATATACCGTTGTGGGGGTATACAAAAAGGAGATGAATGCGTTCCAGGCTCTCTTGATGGGAGGAAACCGGGATATGGGTTCGGCTTTTATACCGGAAACCGTTTTGGTACGGCCTGGAGATCGTTTCAGCTACTGCCGCCTTTTCGGGGCAGAGGGAATCGACATGGAAGTGTTTATGAACCGGGTGCTTGCCTACATCGCCAGGATGAAGAAAAGGGAGCCGGGGGATTATTTTACCCAGACGGCAGTGGGACAGATGAAGGATGTGGATTCCATGATGGGCAGTCTGTCTGCGGCAGTAGGCGGGATTGCGGCTATTTCGCTGTTGGTAGGGGGAATCGGTATCATGAATATCATGCTGGTTTCCGTGACGGAGCGCACCAGGGAAATCGGGATACGGAAGGCTCTTGGGGCCAGGACCAGGGATATTCTGATTCAGTTTTTGACGGAATCAGCGGTGCTTTCGGCGCTGGGCGGTCTGGCAGGAGTAGTTTTGGCTGCCGGTCTGGTGGGCCTGGGAGGCGCTGTGCTGGGGGTTGGGGTGGTTATAAGGCCTGCGGTGGTGGTGCTGGCGGTGTCGTTTTCTGCACTGGTGGGGATTTTTTTCGGGCTTTATCCTGCTTCTAAGGCAGCATGCGCAGAGCCTATTGAGGCTCTGCGGTATGAGTAAGTGAACCGGCAGACGGGGAAGGCTTCAGAGGGAAGGCGGAAATGGGAAAGAGCGGTTTTTTCCAAAAATAAAAATATAGAAAAAGGAGAATAAGATTATGGCGATTCAGATGATTCCAAACAGCAGGCTGGGACAGGAGGCAGCGGCTTTGAAGGCGGAGACCGGGTTAAAGGAAGGAAAGCCGGAGAAAGCGGGAGAGGCTGTAAAGGGAAAGGATAGCGGAACGGTGAGTGAAGGGGTGAAAGGCGGCGGTTTGGCTGGGGCAGAGAGTACCGGGGCGGCCGGT
Organism: uncultured Hungatella sp.; assembly: GCA_949879025.1. GTDB lineage: Bacteria > Bacillota > Clostridia > Lachnospirales > Lachnospiraceae > UBA3402. Next base: position 9,986 of record CATLBO010000090.1, read on the forward strand.
GAGACGGTGCGGGTCAGCCAGGCCCGCCGGGCGGCCGATGTGGGCCAGGCGGCGGAAACCGGTAAAGACGGGAAGACAGGAGGCGGCACGGTCAGAAGAAGAACTCTGGACCAGTATATTCCGGAAGAAAAGGCGGAATCTTTTGGACATTATCAGGCGGTGCCGGATGAAAATGGGAACTCTAAAATCCAGTTTGACCGCCCGTCTCAGCCTTCGGATGAAAATGGGAAAGGGGAGCGGGCAAAGGATTCCTCTACAGAGGAATGTGCTGTGAAAAAGGCCGGTAACCAGGCGGAAGGCGCTGGCGGTCAGTCCCGGAAGATCCAAAAGCTGAAGCTGAAGAAAAAACAGTTAAAGGAGCAGATCAAGGCGGAGACAGATCCAAGGAAAGCCGGGGAACTGAAAAGAAAGCTGGCTGAAGTGGAGAAGGAACTGAAGGGGAAGGGAGGGCTGAACTTCTGAATGTGAGTGAAAACTTTTAGGCCATATAAGGAAGGTATGGCTGAGAGTGTTATATGCTCTAGGCAATTTCTTAATCATGATTATTCTCATGGTTAGTGAAGTGCTTAGAGCATATTTTGTTTCAGGAGAGTGAAAATATGAGAAACGACAAAATTATCCCATTAATTTTTTGTCTTTCATTTATCAGAAAGTAAGCATTGGGAGGAAAGCCCAAACAAAATTACTTTGGTATAATCAATACATATTTCAAGCAGGAGGTAGGCAATATGCATGGGAAGCGATCCAAAGATCTGTAGATTATGTGGAGGAACATTTACAGGAAAATATGCGAGCCGAGGATTTAGCCGAAATGGTAGGAGTGTCGCCATTTTATTTTCAAAGATTGTTTAAGCGGCTGGTTAACAAGCCGCTGCAGGAGTACATCAAATTGCGGCGTTTGGCAAAGTCTATTGAAGCATTAAACACGGAGAATCAGCGGATTTTAGATGTGGCGTTAGACTATGGTTTTGCCAGCCATGCAAATTTTACCAGAGCTTTTAAGGAAACTTTTGGAATCACACCAGAAGAGTACAAAAAGAATCGTCCTTTTCTCAACACTTTTGTAAAACCGGCAGTATCTATGAGTTATGTTATGGTGGACGAAGGTGTTCCGCTGATTTATGATAAGATTGTTTTAGAAATACGCAGGGAACGCATTATCACACCGGAAATTTATTTTGGTCTTTCAACAGACGTTTCCATAACAGCGCAAACGCCTGTCGGAGAAAGTACGGGCGTAGATGTGCCGGGGCAGCTTTGGACACGTTACCACAAGGAAAAAGCGTTGATTGAAAAATATATCCAGCCCAACATGGAATTAGGCATGTCATATTCTGCTGATGCAGAAAAGAGGACATTCTCATATTTTGCGGGTGGACTTGCTAAAACTGTACCTGAAAAACTAACCGGCGGTTTTGTGCGGCATGAGCTGCCGGCAGGGGAATATATTGTCTGTTCCATAGAGGCAGAAAGTTTTGAGGAACTTGTAACGGTAGCTTTAGACCAAGGGGGAAAATATCTTTTTGGCACATGGCTTCCGAAGCATAATTTAAGCACCCAGCCATTTTTGGCTGAAAAGTATTATATTGCTTTACAAGAACCGCCGTACCTGGAGATGTGGGTGTCTCCCATAGAAAAGTAAAGACCATGGCCCCATGCCTGCGGCCATTATGTTTTGTACGGTCAGTGTGGTGAACGTGCAGAACTGTCTGAACGGTTACGGTTTCTTTTTAAATGTTTGTTTTGCCTGAAAACAAAGGTTGAGACAATTCTGCCATAACAGTCCCGGACCTGGGGGATGGAGGCGATCCGGTAGCATGCCTCTCCGATTACAACAGCTCCCAGAACGTCAGCGATCACATGCTGTCTGGTAAACAGGGTGGAGAGAAAAACCAGAAGGGCCATGAACAGAGCGGCGGCCTGCCAGAGGACAGGGATTGCGGGCTGTCTGCGCATGCCTGCGAAGCAGAGCCAGCTTACCAGGCAGTGAATGGAGGGGAACAAATTGTCCGGGGAATCTGTCCGATAGAGCCATAAAAGCAGGGTTTCCCAGATTCCGCAGCCTGCAATCTCCGGGCGGATATTGGTGGTGGGAAGAAGCAGAAAGAAGATCAGGCAGACTCCTTTGGCCAGGAAATCTCCGCAGAGAAGGGTCATGGCCTGCTCCCTGCTGATTCTTACACACAGAATGTAACCGATTGCCCAGAAGGGAAAGGCCAGGAAATAAATGGAGGTAAAGAAGGGAACTACGGGAATGAGTCTGTCGAAGTGGGTGGTGAAATCATAGTGGGGGAAAACGGCGGCTATGATCCGGGTTCCGCAGTACACGGCCTGGTTCCACAGCAGAGCAAAAATAAGCGGAAACAGCGCATAGGACGGAATGAGACGACGGATTCGTGATATCAATGACATGAGGGTTTCTCCTTTCTTTTTTCTCAGGTCTAATGTTTCTCAGTGAATGGGTATGGCGCCGGAGCGTGTCTGAAAATTGCTTTCAGACACGCTCTGACTTTCTGGCGGCGATTTTTTCTCCGTAGGTTACGGCGGTTTCCAGGCCCTTTTGGGAGGCGTTCAGGATAGGCTGGTCTATATCCAGGATTCCCTGTTCTGCAAGTATGAGAATAGTGGAGCCGCCAAATTCAAAGTATCCTGATTCTGTGCCCCGTTCTGCCACAAGTCTGTCTCCGTGATTATGGATTTTTCCTACCAGGAGAGCGCCTACTTCCATTTGAACCAGAAGGCCGAACTGTTGGGAGTCAATGACCGTATATTGTCTGGCGTTTTCCAGGAAAACGGGGCGGGTTTTCAGGGCAGCTGGTCTTACGGAGTGGAGAAGGCCGGGAATGGATACCTGTTTGACTGCCAGGCCGCTGTCCGGGTAACAGTAGCGGTGGTAGTTGTGGGGAGCCAGACGGAAAATGAGGCAGAGGCCGTTTTCGTATCTGTCCGCCAGAGCAGGGTCGCAGAGAAGCTTTTCCAGGGAATAGTCCAGGTGTTTGATGCAAAACCGGCTTTGGCTGGTAATAGGATGTACGCTTAAGTATCCGTCACAGGGACTGATGAAATGGGAGGGCTCCGGGTCCGGGTTTATATACAGGCAGTTCCTTTTCCGGGTGAAAAAGTGGTTGAAGGAGCGGTAGCGTTCCGGAACATAGGAGTCCATGGGAATACGGTGGAGCCGGATATACAAAGGGATAAGCCACCGGGACCAGGGGGAATCCAAAAATAAAGCGGCTCGCCTGGAAAATAAGGGACGGGCCAGTGTTTTTAAGAGGGTGCGTCCCGGTGTGGTTTCATAGAGAAAACGTACATACAAGGGATCTTTTGTCATGTGTTTATACCTCCAGAACCATTCCCAAAAGGAGGGCAGTGCCTGCGGCAGCCAGTCCGATGATACCCTTCAGCCTGGGCTTGGGGATTCTTATGGGGGAGATAAAAAGCAGGGCCATGAAGGCAAGGATCAAGGAGCACAGGTGAGTGGCCGGCGTCATGGACTGGATAGCGTAGGCAGCCGGGAGAATGAGGGCGGAGACAGTGACAGGCAGGCCTAAATACTCCGTCCGTTTCTGGTCTGTATGGTTCTGGCGGTCTTCTTCCAGGACATTGAAGTAGGCCAGGCGGATCAGGGCGCACAGAAGGTAGGCGGAGGCTGTCAGAAGGGAAAGGGGGCTTTTGGGGCAGATGGTGTATACAAAGAGAGCGGGAAGAACGCCGAAAGCCACCATATCGTTGAGGGAATCAATCTGGATTCCAAACCGCTTTTCCTGGCGGTTCCGGTCTTTGGTGGCGGCTATGGTTCCGTCAAACATGTCACAGAGTCCGGAGACCATCAGGCATATGAGAGCCTGTCTGGGACTGTTGTTTAAGAGTGACAGGATTCCGTGAAGGGCAGACAGGGTGCCTGCGTAGGTGAGAATGACCGTATAATCGTAAAAGCCTAAGAGGTGTTTCTTTGACATTGTTTCGTCTCCTTTTTGTTTTTTTAGGCAGGCGGACCGTAATGCAGGCTCCTTCGGAGTAGGGGCACTTTGTGCCATAAGGTATACCCAAAGGGCACACCGTAATGCAGACTCCTTCGGAGTAGGGGCACTTTGTGCCACAAGGTATACCCAAAGGGCACACCGTAATGCAGACTCCTTCGGAGTAGGGGCACTTTGTGCC
>CATLBO010000091.1 GCA_949879025.1 uncultured Hungatella sp.
CTGTCCACAAACTTCTTGGCCGCCTCCTCTATGGCTTCAGACAGGATCTTCCACATGGCATCCTCGTCCTCCGGCTCCTGCTCCATGGTGAGAACTTCCGGCATCCTGGCCAGAGTGTACGTTGTCAAATCATTTTCTATGGAAAATTCCCTGCTCATCCGCTCAAAATACCGTACATACTCTGCTGCCAGATTCTCATTATATTTCAGGCACAGTTTTTCCTTTGTGTAATCCTCATAGCTGATGAAGATATCCACTTTTCCCCGCTGAATATAGGCTTTTAACAGGCCCCTGACTCCGGACTCAAAATAATTGAATCGTTTAGGCATCTTAATGCTCAGATCCAGATACCGGTGGTTCACAGCCTTCATCTCCACCGAAATCTTATGCTGTCCCGTGACGTTCTCGCATCTGCCGAATCCTGTCATGCTCCTTATCATCCGTAAATCAGCCTCTCTTTCGTCATAGATACCATTCATTATAAGTCAAATGGAAAAACAAGTCAAACTTTTCTCAAAAAAGTTTGGAACCAAAAGTTTGGAAATCTAAAAGCATGAAAGTCTCCGAATGTAAAATCATGTTTTAATATAGGGAATATCCGATGCCCTGACTTTCTGGGCCAAATATCCCATATGGTTCTTTTCCAGAAAGTACCTTACGCTTTCTATGACCTTATTCTGCTTCACCCCAGGCCCCACCACAATCTCATGGACAGGCATCTGTGCAAGGGGCCTGCAGTACTTGTCCATCATCTTATACCTTATATAAGGAAGCACAATGCCGCCCCGCTCATGAAACTGAATATTATATCCATGGTCCCCTTCCGCTTTGACGAAATGTTCCACAATGCGGCATTCTTCCTCGCCGGCAAACCCCCGGTGCTTAAAAAACGGTATCAGATAGAAAATCATATCCAGCAAAAACTGGATTCCTACTATCATTCCTTGTTTCCGGTTACTTTTGCTTTGGTTTCGAAAGCAGTCTAATCCCAGGTCAATGGTGCTGTCCACCAATTCCCGCTTTTTCTCATCATCATACAGCACAGTCCAGGGAATAAACCCCTGCTCGTACTTTGGCCGCACATCATTCTTTCTTCCATTGTATTCCGCCAGCAGGCGGTCATACATTTCTTTGCGGATCAGACACATGCCGGGAAGAGAACCACATTTTGTGTGGCTGAATCCTATGGCAATGCCGCTGTTTTTCCCATAACCTCTCCACATCTCCAGGGAATCGGAAGCATGGGAAAAACTAAGGGAGAAAACGTCCTTGCTGGACGCCGTAAAAAAGCCGTCAGCCAATTCATTGTCCAGACTTTTAATTACCTGCCGCAGAAATTCTCCTTCCCGCCCTGGTACGGAAGATATTTTCCCTTTCAGCTGCCTCTGAAACAATTCTTTGCCATGAAGATATTCGGACTTGTCATTCATAAAGGCAATGTGCGACGCCCACAGCTCCTGATTCTGCATAATGCTGATAAACCCGCTGATATCCGTATAATGATACACATCCGAAACGCTAATCAGGTTAAACTGATTGATCAGAAGGGATATTCCGCTTAAAGGATCACCGTTTTCCGCCAGAATACGGCAATGTTTCTGATACTCATCCAAAATCGCCATGTGTCATTCCCCCAATCAAATTCTATTTCTATTTTATCAAAGATAACAGGAAAATGAAACACGAAAAAGGGAAAATGCCATACGGCTTTTGCCGCTGTGACATTTTCCCTTTCTTTTTATTTTTCTGATGCGCTTTAATCCAAAGGCTTCTGGTAAAATGATCCGATAAATGTCTCCGTAGGCATTACGTTCACAATAATCGCCGGATCAATCCCCTTTAAGTGCATCATAATATCATGTACCTCATAAGTAGAAACAACCGTATGCAGAAGGCTCATCTTTTTTTTGCTGTAACCGCCATACCCCTCTACCACTGATACTCCATGGCGGCAGGAGCTGATATACTCTCTCACCACTTCTTCAGGCTTCTGAGTAGTAATCTGCAGCGTTACCCGTTTAAACCGATGATAGAAGTTGTCAATGGTCTTAGTGGCAATAAATTGGAACAGAATGGAGTACCCTGCGTGCTCCCACCCGAACAAAGCGCCGAAAATGCACAGAAGCCCGCAGTTAAAGATAAACACATACTGCCATATAGACTTGCCCAGACGGTTTGACACATATAAGGCGATAAAATCCATTCCTGCCGTAGACGCATTGCCTTTCAGCGCTATGGATATAGCAAGGCCATAGAGGAAACCGCCAAAGCAGATGTTCAAAAGCACATCATCAAACAACGGCTCGCTTTTCAGAACCTGCAAAAAGATACTGGACAGCACCACCTGCAGCATGGAAAAAAGGACGAATTTTTTTCCGATATACTGATAGCAGAATATTGCCACCGGAATGTTAAGGGCCACCATGCCGAACGATGTTGACAATCGGATTCCTGCCGCTTCCGCAATCTTTGACAGAAGGGCAGCAATCCCTGTAAATCCGCTGGGAAGAAGCTGCACCGGTTCCATAAACATGTTCATTGCAAACGCCTGCAAAAGCGCTGACCCAATTACTGCTGCTGTCATAATAAAATATCTTTTATTCATAGCTGATTCCTCTCTATCCCTCTGCTTTCTCCACCAATTCCCTTACCAGCTGCGCCGAAACCGCATCATAGCACATAGCCAGGCTGCCGCCGGCAATGCTGTAAGACACTCCGTTCTTTATAGTAGTAAGATCTTTTAACCATACCTTGCAGGAGCTGTGGACCTGGCTGATTCCCGTATATTCCATCAGTTCCCTGGCATTTCCCCCGTTTACGCCGCTGCCTGCCAGAATCTGGATTCGCCCGCCGAATCTTTCCTGCAGGCTCCGAATCATATCCCGCCCCTCAAAAGCCTTAGGCTTCAGCCCGCTGGTCAGCACCCGGTCCACGCCCATGGCAATCAGCAGTTCCATGGTTTCAAAAGGATCGTTTGCACAGTCAAAGGCACGGTGAAACACTGCCTCTTTTCCCTTCCCTTTAATAATGTCCAGAAGCCGTTTATTTTTTTCCTCATCTATGGAACCGTCCTCCTTCAGGCATCCAAATGCCGCCCCGTCGGCTCCTGCTTCCAAAACCTCTCTGCATTCCCGTTCCATAACGGCAAATTCTTCATCCAGATAGCAGAATCCCGCTCCCCGGGACCGAACCATGGAGATAACCTTCAGATCCAAGTTCTCCTTCACCATGGCAACGGCTGCCGTTGTGGGGGTCAGTCCCCCCAGCATCAGTGCCCCGTTCAGCTCAATCCGCTTTGCCCCGCCTAAAGCCGCCTGTTTTGCATCATAGTAGCTTCCGCAGCAGATCTCTACAATTGAACCCATGTATTATTCCCTCCATTACTTTGAAAATCCCGCCGCCGTTTGTGCGGCATAAGTTCAGGGATGCCAAATGTGCCCGCCTGACTTTCTTGTGTGACGGTGCGCCTCACACAGCCGGGCACATGCAGGTTTCCTTTAAAATCCCGCCGCCGTTTGTGCGGCATAAATTCAGGGATGCCAAATGTGCCCGCCTGACTTTCTTGTGTGACGGTGCCTCACACAGCCGGGCACATGCAGGTTTCCGACATAAAACGATGCCGGAGTCTTCATTTTATCACAAATTTCCTAAACGGTACAGTCCCAGCGCATAGATTTTTGCATTTTTTAACAGATCTTCCACAGCCATCCATTCATTAGGATTATGTCCGATTCCTTTCTGTCCCGGGAAGCTTGGCCCGAAGGGAACAATATTCGGCATGGCTTTTGCATACGTTCCGCCAGTGGTAGTCACAGGGGTTCCGTCGTTTGCAGTCACCCGTTCATAGCACTCTGTCAGAGCCTGTACCATGGGGCTGTTTTTGTCAAACACCACCGGATTATAATTCTGCACAAGAACCACTTCCAGCCCGCCTGCCTTTTCCCTGATCCGCTCCAGAATCTCCTGAATATGGTGACCTGCCGGGTAGCTTAAAGCAGCCTCAAAATAAGGCGTTTCCCCATCCACTGCCAGTTTATATCCCCGCATCTCCATAATGCCGTACTCTTTATGGGAAAAATCAATGCCCAGCCTGTCTCCTGTATTTTTGGCCCCAATAAAATACTCTGTAACAAAGACGAAAAACGGTTTCAGCTCCCTGCCTCTGACCCGGATCACAGCTCTTCCCCGCTCTGCATACACTACAGGAAATTTGCAGTCCGGCGTAAACCCGTAAACCGGCGGTTTTTCTTTCTCCAGATAGTATTTCAGATCCTCAAAGCCTGACTCCTCGTCACATCCGAAGATAATCCGTATCTTATGCTTCGGCTTAATTCCAAGTTCCTTTAAGGCATAAAGCCCGTAAAGGCAGGTTACTATAGGGCCTTTATTGTCCAGGACTCCTCTGCTGTAAATTATCCCGTCCTCCATATATCCGGAAAACGGAGGCTGTTTCCATCCGTCCCCCACCGGCACCACATCCACATGGCCCATGGCGCACACATAATCATCTCCCTGGCCGTATTCCACATAGCCAATCTGATTGTCCAGGTTCACGCTGCGAAACCCCAGCCGACGGCCAAGTTCAAGCGCTTTCTCCAGGGCCGCTTTCACTCCTGGCCCAAACGGGGCCAAAGGCTCTGCCGGCTTTTCCACGCTGTCGATTCTGACCAGCTCCAGAATCCCGTCAATCATCTGCTTTTCCAGGCTTTCCACCTTATGAAGAATCTTTTCTTCCATTATTCATGTCCCTTTCCAAAAAGTACCAAAATCACCATGTGTTACTCTTCCACTGGCGCCATTCTGGTCTTCATATAATCATCCATCCACTCTTTGGAAGCTTCCTCAAATGTACAATGGCCGTCTTCTCCAGGCTTTACCAGGTACACGGCAGGTTTCTTTCCTTCTACTGCAACGGCAAAGGAAAACCCTTCAATGTTGGTTGCCACGCCCCATTGGCCTTCCTTATTCATGGCAATCAGAGACAGATCCCCTGCTTTGCCCCGGCGTTCCTTAAGTTCTGCATCCAAAAACCTTACTGCACGTTCGCATGCCTCCTGAGGATGAAGCCCTTCCTTCATAAGCCGCACGATTTCATAGGAAATACAGCCCTTCATCAGGTCTTCTCCCAGTCCGGTAGCGCTTGCGCCGCCTACTTTGCTGTCCGCATAAAATCCTGAGCCTGCAATAGGCGAATCCCCTACCCGTCCTTTTTTCTTCATAAACAGGCCGCTGGTGGAAGTCGCAGCCGTCACTTTCCCGTCATTGTCAAGGCACACCATCCCTACTGTATCATGCCCGGAATACGGCTTTAATTCCTGCTGCGCCACTTCTTTTTTCCTTTTCCTGTAAAAGGCCTTTGCCCTGTCAGTCAGCATATTCTTCCGCTCAAATCCTTCCTTGTGGGCAAATTTCTCCGCCCCTTCGCCGACCAGCACATTGTTTACCGATTCGCTGCTTAACCGTCTGGCAATGGATACCGGGTTAGCATAATCCTTAATTGCGGCAACAGCCCCGATAGACAGCGTATCCCCGTCCATATAAGCTGCATCCAGCTCCACTTCCATTTCCTCATTAGGAAGCCCGCCGTATCCCACAGACTTGTAATAAGGAAAATCTTCCACTTCCCGGATAGCCGCCTCAACGGCGTCTCCCGCATTTTTTCCCTGCTCCAGCATTCCGGCTCCCTTTGTCACGCCCTCCAGCGCCATTCTCCAGGTTGCAATCATTCCCCACATATTAGTTTTCCTCCATTACTTTATAAAAGTCTGCCGCCATTTAGGCGGCATAAGTTCAGGTATTCCAAATGTGTCCGCTGCCGGACACATGAAGGCTTAGAAACAGACTTCCTGTCTCAGCTTTTCCAAATCCTCGCTTTTGTCCGCCATTGCCTTTGCCACACGGCAGATATTTTTCAGAGAGTCATTTAACCCCATGCCACCCTTTTTCGGCGTTTTCACAATCATCACCTGATCCTTATACTGGGCAATGACATCGCTGTTTTCCTGTGACATGGCCGCAAACGCCCTGCTCTGAGTTGTACTGTTAATATCAGCTGCCACCTTGGCGCACATAGATGCATAATCCGCATAGTTAAACGCAGGCCCGCAGATGACCACATCCGGCTGCAGTTTTTTCACCATTGCGCACAGTTTCCTGCTGACTTCCTGGGGATTCTCCAGATATGTTCCGTTGCCGCAGCATAAGCACGCCATAACGTGGCCGTCTATTTCCTTTAAAAACGGCTGCATCATCACGGCAGGCCCTACGGCCTCCTTCTTCCCTGTTAAAGGCACCATCCTGTCATCCTTTGTTCCAAGCCCTGACTGAATCTGATCAAATATCATTACAATCTTCATATTCATCCTCCAAATTTTTATTTTTGTTCCTGCGCAAAAAAGCGCATATGCCCTCCAAACTGCACTGCGCTTTTTTGTCCTCACCAAGCCGTCACAGCCTGCACTGATTCTTTTGCATATCTGACCTTTTTCCAAAAAGGCCTGCTTAATCTGCGGCCCCCTTAAGTACCCCTCTTATTTTTACAGGTCATCAAAGGACAAATCATCCAGAGAAATGTCGTCGTCATCCTCCTGCTCCACAGATTTCGTCTCATCGGCCAGATACTGCTTATCCATCATCTTAATAAATGGCATGTAAATAAACACACCCAGTATCAGAAGAAGCGCCTGAAGGACAGACCCCTGCCATCCGGTAGCCAAAAATCCCGAAATAATAACTGGCATTGTCCAGGGAATCGCTACGCCTGTACATAAGGGCACCAGCCCAATGCTCATGCAGAAATACGAAATAATGATGTTAATCGTAGGAACCAGCATAAAAGGAACCAGCATTAACGGGTTCAGAAGAATGGGCAGGCCGAAAATAATCGGCTCATTAATACCAAAAATACCTGGGACAATGGCCAGCTTGCCCAGCTCCTTAACCCGCTTGGAACGGCAGAACAGCAGCATGGCAATTAAAAGGGACAGGGTAGATCCGGCCCCGCCGAAGGTTGCAAACAGATCCTGGAACTGCTGGCAGATAATATTGGGCATTGCCTGGCCTGCCTGCAATGCAGCCAGATTCTCTGCTGACAGAGTCTGCAGAATCGGGTTAAACACCGCACCTACGACGGAACCTCCGTTCACTCCGAAGAACCAGAAGAAGTGAAGGAAAATGTACGCAATAACCATAGCTGGCAGAGTATTTCCCAGCTTTAGCAGCGGAGTCTGCAAAATAACAAACACAAAGTTAAAGGCATTCTCAAATGGAGTCATGGCAAATACCACATTAATCACAAAGAACACCAAAAGGGATACGCCAGCCGGAATCAGCGCTGCAAAGGATTTTTCTACTGTAGGCGGCACGCCGTCAGGCATTTTAATAACCCAGCCTTTTTTATCTACCCATGAGTAAATATGGACTGCTGCAAATGCGCAGATAATGCCCACGAAGATTCCTTTTGATCCTACCCATCCTAAAGGAATACCGCTGACTACCTCGCCATTAAACAAAATCTCATAAGGCATAATCAAAAACCAGCTTACCAGAGAAATGGCTGCTCCAAACAGTTTATCTACCTTCATCTGTTCCGCAAAAGAGTAACCGATTCCGATAACCGCCAAAATGGCCATAATGGAAAATGTTGCATCAGTAGGCTTTGAAAAATAGGAATCCCAGTTTTCCCCGAAAAACCCGGCCCAGAACTCAGTCCATCCTGGAATAGGGAAGTTTGCAATAAGCAGGAAAAAGGAACCTACGATCAAAAGCGGCATGGACAGCAAAAAGCCGTCACGGATTGCAATAAGATACTTATTTCTTCCGATTTTCTCAGCCAATGGCATGAAAAATTTCTCTAATTTCTGTAACATAATAAAGCCCCCTAATCAATTTCCTTCATTTTTCCACAAAGTTTCCACTATGACTTTTTTGCTTCCTTCATCATTTTTACAGCTGTCTTTAACACCTTTTCTCCGTCCATCATCCCATAAGCCGTCTGATCAATAACGGCAATGGGGATTCCTGTAGAGCCGTACTGCTTTACCACTTCCTGATAACGGTGCTTTACCTGGGGCCCTAAAAGAATCACATCCGGATGCCGTTCCTCAATAATCTGCCCGATTTTCCCGTCAGAAAATGCCTCCACCTCAATGGGAAGTCCATGAGACTGAGCCACGCCCTGCATCTTGCTGGCCAGCATACTGGTGGACATTCCGGCACTGCAGAATAAATATACTCTCTTCATATTTTTTCTCTCCTTTTTCTTTTTTCCCCTGCGTCCCTGGGCCGCAGTCTTTCTGTCTTAATCTTTCCGCTGTCAAAATCCCGTCACTGTTTCTGCCGCTATTTTCCGTTACTGACCCAGTTTCTTCTCCAAAGCATCAATCTGCCTGTAGCTGGCAATCATCTCTTCAGCGATGATCTTAAACCCTTCTGCGCTCATAAGCTGATCCTCTGCATGGATCAGAATCAGCGAACCGCCTACAGGATTGCCCTGTGCTTCCTTCTGCAGAAGTTCAAAATGAGCGTCATGCCCTTTTAAAAACTCCTGCTGCCCTGCTTCCATAGATTCCATGGCGCCCTCAAAGTCCCTTTCTTTGGCTTTGTGAATAGCCTCAATGTAATTAGAACGGGCCGTACCCACGTTGGAAATAATCTGGAAACATATAATCTCTAATCCTTCCATGATTTTCCCTCCTTTCGCTCTTTTTTGTTCTGATACCATTATAACCTGGAGATTTTATTTGTGCAGTAAAACCATTTCCTAACTGTTAGGAAATATAAATTTATATATTTTCACTATATCTTTTCCTGTGTGGTGTTTTATATCCCGTCAAATCATTCCATTTTATTTAAAAACATCTTTTTCATTTAAACATAATCGTCTGCTGTCATCCGGCCCTATTAGTCTTTTCCTGTTAAGAAAGGGCCCGGCGCCGCCGGACCCTTTCTTTATTCCATAATTCTCTCAACCAGCTCTTCATAAGAGCAATCCTGTACCAGCCTTTCCAGCTGCCTTGGGTTGCTGATAATATTAGACACCCAGTCAAAAAATATTTTGATCATTCTCTGATCACTTTCATTTATAGCAAACAGCATAACCAGCCGCACCTCAAATCCTCCCCACTTTACCGGCTGGCCCAGCTGCGCCACGGCAATGGTGGATTTGCTGGCATATGCCTGAAATGCATGGGGAACCGCCAGGGCATTGGCAAAGGACGTGGGGCTTAACCGCTCTCTTTCAAGCACAGAATCCTTAAAATCACTGTCCACCACACCTTCCTTTTCCAGCTTATCGCATAAGACTTCGATAACCTTCTCAGGCGTTTGGCATATCAGGTTCCTGTGGTAGTGTTCCTTCCGCATCAAGTGCCCTATATGGGAGGCAAATTCCAGCCTGAACCTGTTTTTATCCAGCTTGTTCAGCGCCTCCAGAATCCTGGCCTCTGTCTCGGAATCCACAAACACGCTGACAGGCACTGTCAGAATATTCAGGGCATGCTCAATGGCAGTGGTGGTAAGAATCAAATCCGGCGCAATCCTGTTTACTTCAGCCTCCTCAAAATAGCTGCATCGCTTTACAATCTCCATCCTCTCCCGGAACATTTCCATAATCCGTTTTTCGCACATGTCAAAAAATGTCTGATTGTAAGGCATAATCATCATGGCCCTGTACTTTCGGACAGAGTTCAGCCGCTCGCTGGCCGCCCCCAAATGCAGGGCCAGAAAGCCGCTTTCCATATCCGCAATGGTAATCCCCAGTTCTTCCTCCAAATACCCGGTAATGCAGACTCCCATCTCAAATATCAGAGGATAATTCTGTTTAATTTCATCCAAGAAAATATCCTCCAGTGCCATCTGGCTTCTGGCTCTTTCAATCAGGCTGTGAATATGCATCTTAAGCCCTGCCGCCAGGTCCTCATCATCCCGGTAGTCCACGCCGAACACTTCCAAAAGCCGCATAAGAGAACCTTCTACCAGCCGCCTTGTGTTAAGCCATCGTTCTCCCAGCTTAATGTGGTCACTGGCATAGTTAGACGCCCGTCTCCCCATGATCACCAGGGCGAACATACCGACTTCACCCTCTTTTACATTAATATGGAGCCTTCTGGCAATCCGCTCAAAAAATGTATTGGCAATCTGATACTCAATAGTGTCTTCCAGCCCCGGCTGGGTATCTTCCATCTGAACATAGTGGCAGGCGCTGATCCGTTCAATGCTGGTACCTGCATGAACAATAAGCATGGGAAACATGGACTGGTGGATAGAGTAATCATACTCTTCCAGCACCTGTTCAAAAATATCCTTCACCTCAATAAGATCAAAGTTTTTATACAAATGAGCCAGCCTGTTTAAATTCAGAAAGTTCTCCTGAACCTCTGCCACCAGAAGATCCCTATAAAACTTCCGTTTCATATGCTCGTCTCCCTGAAGGGAGATGCATTCCAGGTTTTTTACCAGTTTCAGCCCTGTATATGGCTCAATCATTTTTCGAATCCGCTTCAAATCATTCTGAATGGAATATCCGCTGACGTAGATCTGACTCTGCAGCTTGGTCAGATTTAATTCCCTGTTCTCAAACAGCAGTTTTTGAATCATGTAGATGCACCGTGCTCCCGGCGTCTGGGGGATCTCGCTGGCTTTCACCATGTCAGATGTCCGGTCTTTGCCTCCGGTTTCCTCCTGCCGTCTTATGATCCGGTATCCCCTTCTCACATTGGACTCAATCCCCAAGCTTCCTGGCTGCCGGTTCACCGCATCCACATCGGATCGGATGGTTCTGTCCGTTACCTTTAAAAGTTCAGCCAGTTCCCTGCTGGTCATCCAATCCTGCTTCTCTGCCAACAATTCAAGGAGCTTTTCCTGTCTGCCGTTCAACATGATTACCTCCTGCGTTACTTACATCCTTTTTCCATTGCCCGGTTTCTTTAAAAACTTCTCCGTCTCCCCGGAGCATGCATTCTGTCTTACCTGGCAGGGAAACGGAGGGTTCCTATGAATGTCTTTATCATAACCGAAAAACAGATCCGGCGGAAGACAAATAACATTCCTATCTATTAGGAAAAAGGGGAACTTTCCTGTTATAAAAGTTCCCCTGCCAGTGTCTTCAGTTCTTCTGCCGTCTTCTCCTCTGACTCTCCCTCCACCCGGAATTCCAAAATATCTCCGCACTTTGCCCTCAGCTTCATAAGCTCCATTAGCTGCCTGGCATTGACAGCTCTGTCTTTGCAGGCCACATGAATCCTGCACCCTTGTTCTCTGCAAAACTGTGCAAGATTCGCTGCGCTTATGGCATGAAGTCCGTTGGGGTCAGAAATCTTATGTGTAAATGTAACCATGCCCTCCTCCAATCTGATGGTTGCTGATCAGATATCTTCTGGTTCCATTATAACAATATTAAATAGGTAAATCAACCGATTCTCTTTTTTTGCTGAACCTGCTTCTCTTTCTGTCACTGTTTTCAGTTATCTCAGAATCCCTGTCCTATTTATACTCCGCCGGATACACGATCTCATGCCCGGAATACTCAAACGGCCATACTGTCCGATATTCCCCGTCCTGAATCTGGGCGATTGCCACAGAAGCCCAGGTATTGTTATTATAATGCTGAGTCCCGTCAAATCCATGGTTTTCAAATTTTATCCTGTCATAGGGAAGTATGATCTCCGGCCCGCCGGGGAAGGCTTCCTGAATATCCAAAACTGCCAGCGCATCTCTTACCGCTTCCCCCCTGTCAGTTCCCGCCTGCTCAAAGGCCGTCTTAAATGTCCACATGGCAGTGTAGGACTCCGCCGAATGGCCGTTCATGTCAACGCCGAAAATTTCTTTAAACCTCCTGTTAATCTCCTGTCCCTTAGTCAAATCCGGATTCCACTCCACCACAGAAGTCAGCCCGTTGGAGATGCCCTTAGTGGCAGGTATAAAGCTGGGATCTGCAAACCCGTTTGCCTTGGCAATAAAAATCGGAGGCCGGTACTCTTGTTCCGCCATGGTTTTCATAAGCAAAACAGCATCAGAAACATAGCTCTCCGCCAAAACGGCATCTGCGTCTGCATCTTTTAAAGCCAGAATTTCCGAAGTCAAATCCGCTGCCCCCTGGGTGTACTGAATCTCCTCCACAATCTCCATCCCATATTTAGGGGCATAAATCCTGGCACACCGTATAGCCTCCTGCCCAATCATACTGTTGTCCGCAAACACGGCGATGGTTTTAACCTCTTTCCCCGTCTTTCTGGCTTGATCTCTCATGTACATAAACATATTTTCCAGATACAGGGAATTCATGGGACACATCCGGAAAAAATACTCATATCCATGGGTAGAAATACTGTCTACTGTGGAAATGGCCGTGATCATGGGAATTTTGTACTCCTGGCACACCCCGGCCACGATTTCTGTCAAGGTGCTCTGATGGCACCCCAGAATGGCATGTACCTTTTCCTCAGTAATCAGTCTCTCTGCCACCAGGCGGGCCACCTGCCCGTCTCCTTCTGTGTCGCCTCTCACTATCTCAACAGGGCGCCCATTGACTCCGCCGGCCCTGTTAATATCCTCCACCGCAAAATCAATCCCCCGCAGAATATTGGTGCCGATAGCCGCATTATTGCCGCTTAAAGCATAAATAACCCCAATCCGAACTGGTTCCCCTGTAAGAAGAATTTCCTCCTCTTCTCCCCACTCCAAAAATTCTGTGTCCTTTCCGCCTGTTCCTTCTAAACCCTCGGCATCTGCCAAGCCGCCTTCTTCCAAAGCCGCCGCATTTTGTTTCTCGGCCTGCATGCAGCCAGCCATCAGAAAAACTGCTGTAATGCCAATGACCATTTGGATTATCAGCCTGCCTCTGTTCATGTTCCTGTTTTCTCCCTTACACTGCCTTTTATTTTCTTCTGCTCTTTTATGTCAAATATTAAGCATATTATAAACGAAATTATAGGGAAATACAATGTTGCGGCGGAAAACCATTGTGCTGCTTTCTCTTTTGCCTGATATAGGAGATACCCAATATGGTTAGGGGCAGGGGCAAGGCTGCCGCCCTCTAAAAGAAATAAGCCTGCCGTAAATCTACGGCAGGCTACAAACATTTCCGGCAGTTTACTTTAAAGTCCGCCGCCCATTAGGCGGCATAAATACAGGATGCCAAATGCGCACGCCTGGCTTTCTTGTGCGGCGATGCGTCCGCTGCCGGGCGTATGCAGGTTTACTTTAATGTCCGCCGCCCATTAGGCGGCATGAATTCAGGGATGCCAAGTGCGCACGCCTGGCTTTCTTGTGCGGCTATGCGTCCGCTGCCGGGCGTATGCAGGTTTACTT
>CATLBO010000092.1 GCA_949879025.1 uncultured Hungatella sp.
TCAACAACGATACTTATTCCGAGTTTAAGAATATTGCGGACGGTGATATGGAAGCAAAAGATTCACCTACTCTTCAGACCTTGTGCGACTACAATGAAGAACTGCTGAACTATACAGCTGATGATCATATGGGAATGGATTATGATATCGCTGCAGCAGAGTTCAGTAACGGAAACGGCGGTTTCATGCTCAGCGGTACATGGATGCTGGCTACGGTACAGAAGAATAATCCGGATGCCAATGTGGAACTGTTTGCATTCCCTCATCCCAGAGGAGAGACCACCAAGGTGCCTGTAAATATTGATACTTCATTTAGTATTTCTTCTACTTGTAAGGATAAAGAAATTGGCCTGAAATTCCTGGAGTTCATGACCAGAGAGGACATCGCCCAGATGTACTGTGATGCAGACGGCAACGTAAGCACCATTGAAGGCGTTGAGTACAGTATTCCCCAGCATGCCAATATGAAAACTGCTGTGGACGAAGGCAATATCTTCCTGACCGCAGTTAACTTCTGGCCTACAGGACTGAGAGAAGAAATCAGAGACGGCTGCCAGATGTTCCTGGGTGATTTAGACAGAGATGCGTTCTTTGAATCCAGCCAGGAGGCTATCGAGACAATCTATGCTGACAACTAAGAAAAGCCGGATGGAGCAAGGACCTTTTAAGGTCCTTCCCCATTTGGGACAAAAGGGATGTCCGCTTTCATTTATCATGCGGATATCCCTTTTTTTAGAAAAATAGGAGGTTTTCTGCAATGGGGGAAAAAAAGAAAAGCGGCAGATCAAAAAGAGACAGGGGCAGGAATGGCGCCTTTTTGCTTTTCACGGCGCCCGGCTTTTTCCTGTATAGTTTCTTTTTTATCATGCCTGTAATTATGGGAATCTATTATAGCACTACGGACTGGGACGGGATCACCAAGAGCTACAATTTCATTGGATTTGACAATTATTTGAAGATCTTCCGGACAGGGCAGTTTACGGACGCGCTGTTTTTTACCATTAAATATACGGTTCTGCTGGTGGTATTTACGATTGTTTTTGGACTCGGAATCGCCATGCTCTTAAACCGTAAGATCAAGGGAAGAACCTTCTTCAGGGGCATTTATTTCATTCCGGCTGTACTGAGCTCCCTGACGGTAGGTTTGATTTTTAACAAGATTTGTTACTATATTATACCCGTAATAGGGAAATTTTTACATATTCAGGCGATTAGCCAGAATCCCCTGGCTGACAAAAATCTGGCCATGTGGGTAATCCTGTTTGTAAATTTATGGCAGGGGCTTTGTATTCCTACTTTGCTGTTTCTGGCAGGGCTGCAGAGCGTGCCCACGGATCTGTATGACGGGGCTGCGTTAGACGGGGCTTCGGCCTGGGATATCTTCCGGTACATTACTGTTCCCTTTATCCTCCCGGTAGTGAGTGTGGTATTCGTGCTTACATTAAAGGGTGGCCTTATGGTATTTGATTATATCAAGGCGATGACAGAAGGGGGACCGGGAAACACCACGCGCAGCGTGGCGATGCTGATCTATAAACATGGTTTTACGCAGAATAAATATGCATTTGCGATCGCGGAGGCGATCTTTATGGGGCTTGTGGTTGCAGCTATCTCCGCCGTGCAGATTTATTTTACGGATAAGAAGAAGGCGGTGTAGGGTATGGTAGAAGGAAGAAAACAAAACAATGTACTGACTTACATCCTTTTGGTATTAGGCATCATGCTGATCATCCTTCCCTTGTATGTCACGTTCGTGACTGCTTTTAAGTCGGATGCCCAAAGCTCTAAGAGCTTCTTTACGTTGCCAATCCCTATCTATCTGGAGAGCTTCAAGGAGGTTCTTACCAATGAGCGGTACTGGAAGGCATTTATCAACACGGTCTATATTACTGCAATTGTACTGGCGGGCAATATCATTATTATGCCGTCCATGAGCTATGCGGTGGCAAGGAAGATGCCTACCAGTATGGGATACCGCCTGGTGTATTATTTCCTGCTTCTGGGAATCTTCATTCCTTTTCAGGTGAAGATGATGCCGCTGGTAAAGCTGCTAAGCGCTTTAAATATGATGAACCCTACAGGGCTTGCAATCCTTTGTATTTCCAGTTCCACCTGTGAGAGCGTGTTCCTGTTTGTAGGCTATATGGGGGCCATTCCGCCGGACATGGAGGAAGCGGCATGGATTGACGGAGCTGGTACTCTGCGTACCTACTCTTCCGTAGTATTCCCATTACTTAAGCCCATGCTGGCAACGGTACTTATCAAGCAGGGTCTGTGGATCTGGAACGATTTCATGCTTCCGTTAATTACACTGAACAGGGGATGGCAGGATTGGACGCTTACTTTGTTCCAATATAATTTCCAGACAGAGTATTCCATTAATTACAGTCTGACCTTTGCCACATTTGTGGCATCTATGCTTCCGCTCCTGATTTTCTACTGCTTCATGCAGAAATCGATCATTGGCGGCCTTACATCAGGTGCGGTAAAGAGCTGATATTTAATAAAATTAAATCTAGAAAAACAGGGATTTCTTATTGAGAAGGGAGCAAGATTATTTAAATGAAAATTCAATATCTGGGGACAGCAGCGGCAGAAGGATGGCCGGGAATATTTTGTAATTGCGAAATGTGTAAGGAGGCGCGGCGCCGTAAAGGCAAGGATATAAGGACACGTTCTCAGGCAGTGATTGATGATAAAATTGTGATTGATCTGCCGCCGGATACTTATTTGCATATGCTTACCTATGGACTTAACATGCCTTCTATTCAAACAATGCTGGTTACCCATTCCCATCAGGATCACTGGTATCCGGAGGAACTGATGATGCGCAGGGAAGGGTTTGCCGTGGATATGAAAGGGACACTTAGTATTTACGGGAATGACGCGGTAAAAGAAAGTCTTAAGCGGGTGGTGTCAGAGGCACTGGAGTATTCTCCCCACAGGGCACAGATTGAATATCACGAGATAAAGGAATTTACGACCTACAGCTCTCAGGGGTATGAGTTTATCCCCTTAAAAGCGACCCACAATCCACGGGAGAACTGCTTTATCTACATTATTAAAAAAGATGGAAAGTCTTTGCTTTATGCCAATGATACCGGATATCTTGCAGAGGAGACATGGGACTTTATGCAAAATGAGCATTTCGACCTGGTGAGTATGGACTGCACCATGCAAAGGATCAAAATACCCACCAATCACATGGGGCTTCCCAACAATGTGGATGTGGTGGAGAGGTTAAAAAAGATGGGCTGCGTGGACAAGAATACAAAATATGTGGTTACTCATTTTTCCCACAATGGCGGCTGGCTGCATGAAGAAATGGAGAAACAGGCTGCCGTATATGGATTTGACGTGGCCTATGATGGTATGACAGTGGAATTTTGATGCTGACAGAGCATCAGAAAAAGAGAGGAAGTGGTTACAGCGTTGTTGGAAGTGATAGCTTCCTGGCAGTGGGAGTTGTTTTTGCGGATTGTGCTGGCCTGTATAGCGGGGCTTGCTATTGGGCTGGAGCGCAGAAACCGGAATAAGCTGGCCGGAGTCAGAACCCACGCGATTGTGGCATTTGGCGCAGCGCTGATGATGGTGGTATCCAAATATGGATTCGCAGATGTTCCTAATTATGATGCTTCCAGGGTAGCGGCTCAAATCGTGAGTGGGATTGGTTTTCTGGGTACCGGAATTATTATCATCCGGAACAGCTCTGTGAGCGGGCTGACTACGGCGGCGGGCCTGTGGGCAACTGCAGGTGTGGGGATGTGTATCGGCGCAGGGCAATACTTTTTGTCTGTTTCGAGCGCCTTACTGCTCATCTGCATGCAGATCGCTATGCATAAGATAGGATTTCTGGCTAATGAGCCTTACGCATGTAAGATGAAGATGTCGCTAAGTTCCCTGGACAAGGTGGAACTTGTAAAGCAGCTTATAAAGGAAGAGAAAATTTGTATAGCTATGTTAAAACTGAATAAATTAAGTGATGGCAGCGTAAAGCTGGAGATGGATCTTCTGTTCCCGGCAAAGTATGATAAAATTGCATTTCTTGAAAAACTAGGCAGCAAGGAATATATTGTCTCCATCTCTGCCTGAGAACTATGGTTTCAGGGCCCCGGCTCCTTTGGCAATGTCCGCAGGACCGGGGCATTAACTGTTTATCCTGAAAAAGAACTCAAAATGATTCTCACGGTGTATAGACGATTGATTTATAATATGGTAAAATATTATAGAATTTGAAATACATAAAGAACCTGTACAAAATGGAAATTAGACTGGAAAATGAAAGATTTTTCAATCGATTAATTTGTGCCTGCGCCCTTAAATATGGGCGGCTGGCAAGAATGGAGGATTATTCATGAACAATCTGGAGCTCAAAAAAACCGCCAATGAAGTGCGTAAGGGCATTGTAACAGCGGTTCACAGTGCAAAAGCAGGTCACCCGGGCGGCTCTTTGTCTGCGGCGGATATTTATACTTATCTCTATTTTGAAGAGATGAATGTAGATCCTGCAAATCCCAAAATGGAGGACAGAGATCGCTTTGTACTATCTAAGGGACATACGGCACCGGGGCTTTATTCTACTCTGGCAAACAGAGGATTTTTCCCGGTGGAGGATCTTGTAACCTTACGTAAACTCGGGTCTTATCTGCAGGGACATCCCTGTATGCAGCATATTCCCGGTGTGGACATGTCAAGCGGTTCCTTAGGACAGGGTATTTCGGCAGCAGTGGGTATGGCACTGTCGGGGAAGCTGGATAAGAAAGAGTTCCGTGTCTATACACTGTTAGGTGATGGCGAGATCCAGGAGGGGCAGGTCTGGGAAGCTTCCATGCTCGCCGGACACCGCAAGCTGGATAATCTTGTAGTGATTGTGGACAATAACGGATTACAGATTGACGGTCCTGTGGATAAGGTTTGTTCGCCCTATCCCATTGATAAAAAGTTTGAAGCGTTTAATTTCCATGTAATCAATATAGATGCCCATGATTTTGATGCTATCAGGGCGGCTTTTAAGGAGGCAAGGGAAACAAAGGGAATGCCTACGGCAATTATTGCCCACAGCCTGAAAGGAAAAGGCGTTTCTTTTATGGAAGGCCAGGCAGGATGGCATGGCAAAGCGCCCAATGATGAGCAGTATGCAGTTGCTATGGCGGATCTTGAAAAAATTGGCGAAGAGCTTTTGAAGGAGGAAGCATAAATGGCAGAGAATACAGTAAAAAAGATTGCAACCAGAGAAAGCTATGGCAATGCGCTTGTAGAACTTGGGACCAGGAACCCTGACGTAGTGGTTTTAGATGCCGATCTGGCAGAGGCTACCAAAACCGGCGTGTTTAAGAAGGCTTTTCCGGACAGACATATTGACTGCGGCATTGCCGAGGGTAACATGGTAGGAGTGGCAGCAGGGCTTGCCACAACAGGGAAGATTCCTTTTGTCAGCAGCTTTGCAATGTTTGCAGCAGGCAGAGCCTTTGAACAGGTTAGAAATTCTGTGGGCTACCCTCATCTGAATGTAAAAATAGGCGCAACCCATGCGGGCATTACCGTAGGTGAAGACGGCGCATCCCACCAGTGTAATGAAGATATTGCCCTGATGAGAACAATTCCGGGCATGGTGGTAATGTGTCCAGCAGATGATGTGGAAGCTAAGGCAGCGGTTATGGCGGCAGCAGAATATGAAGGACCCGTTTATCTGCGGTTTGGGCGCGCTGCATGTCCGGTAATCAATGACAGGCCTGATTACCATTTTGAAATTGGGAAAGGAACCGTGGTGCGTGAAGGCATGGATCTCACGATCGTTGCCACCGGTATCTGCGTTGGAAACGCTCTTGAGGCAGCTGAGATGCTGGCGGCTGAGGGGGTAAGTGCAGAGGTTATCAATATCTGCACCATCAAGCCTCTTGACGAAGACATCATTATAAAATCCGCTAAAAAGACCGGTAAAATCGTGACAGCCGAGGAACACTCCGTCATTGGAGGCCTGGGCAGTGCGGTATGTGATGCCGTCTGCAAGTCTTATCCTGTACCGGTGATGAAAATAGGAATGCAGGATGTATTTGGTGAGTCAGGATCAGCAGGAGCGCTGCTTGAAAAATATAAACTGGACGGCAAAGGCATTTACGGGCAGATAAAAGAGTTTCTGGAGAACGGATTATGTACATTTTAGCACCATCGCTTCTTGCGGCGGATTTTAATATATTAGGACAGCAGATTTTGGAAACACAAAGAGCAGGTGCTGAATATCTCCATATAGATGTGATGGATGGTATTTTTGTTCCAAGCATATCCTTTGGCATGCCTCTTATTAAATCCATCAGGGGAACCAGCAGGCAGTTTTTTGATGTTCATCTGATGATCATGAATCCTGAGAAATATATTAAGGAATTTGTGGAATGCGGTGCAGATGGAATTACATTTCATTTGGAGGCTGCCGACTGTGCTGAAAAGGTAATAGAAGATATTCATGCATCGGGCGCAGAGGCCGGAATTTCCATCAAACCGGGAACGCCTGTGGAGGCGGTATACCCTTATCTGGACAAAATAGAGATGGTTCTGATTATGAGCGTTGAGCCGGGATTCGGGGGACAGACCTTTATGCCAAAGTCTTATGAAAGAATCAGACAGCTCCGGAACTATATAGATGAAAGGAAACTGCCTGTAAAAATAGAAGTAGACGGAGGCGTTGGTAAGAAGAATGTCAGAGAAATAATAGATGCCGGTGCAAACGTCCTTGTGGCCGGCTCAGCTGTGTTTAAAAAACGCAGTATAAGCGATAATACTTCTCAGTTTATGGCAGCATTTAAAGAAAAAGAAGAAGAAAAGAATAAATGTGACAATGGAAAAGATAGGCAGAAATGATCCCTGCTGGTGCGGCAGTGGAAAAAAGTATAAAACATGTCATATGGCGACAGACGATAAAATACGCCATTATGAATTACAGGGTCATATAGTGCCCGACAGGGATATCTTAAAAACAAGGGAACAAATTGAAGGCATCAGGGCGAGCAGCGTCATAAATATTGCGGTGTTAGATGCGGTGGGGAAAATGATAGGACCGGGTGTCAGCACATGGGAGATAGATGAGCTGGTGCATGATATGACTGTGCAGATGGGCGGAGTTCCGGCTCCTCTTGGCTATGAAGGATTCCCGAAAAGTGTTTGTACCTCAATTAATGAAGTGGTCTGCCACGGTATTCCCTCCAAAGATGTGATTTTAAAGGAGGGAGATATTGTAAATGTGGATGTGTCTACTTTATATAAAGGATACTTTTCAGATTCATCCAGAATGTACTGCATTGGTGAAGTAAGTGAAGAAAAGAAAAAGCTGGTGGAGGTCACCAGAGAATGCATGGAAAAAGGAATAGCCATGGTGCAGCCCTGGAACTTCTTAGGTGACATGGCGCAGGCGGTTAATGATCATGCGAAAGCAAACGGCTATAGTATAGTAGTTGAGATAGGTGGCCATGGTATCGGACTGGAATTCCATGAGGAGCCTTTTGTCAGCTATGTGACCAGCGCCGGAACGGAAATGCTTATGGTTCCGGGGATGGTGTTTACCATAGAGCCCATGGTAAATATGGGATCCAGTGAAATCTTCACAGATAAAAACGATGGATGGACTGTGTATACAAAGGATAAAAAACCTTCCGCCCAGTGGGAGGTAACAGTAGCTGTAACAGAAAACGGACATGAGGTTTTGACCTGGTAAAAACAGTACCCATAACGGATCTAAAAACTGAATAGTTTGATGCAAAAACAACGGATACCAGGCTTTGGCGGTCATCCGGATGTTCATGAGAAAGCGGCCATACAAGTCAAATACATCTTTTTGTATGACCGTTTTTGTGATAAACTGCGGGGCCTGGCGCATTATTGTATAAACATTCAAAAATGCACAGCACGGTCTGCCATGCAGGGTGGAGAGATAAAAATTATATTAATAAAGAAAGGGTAAATTTATGTATGATGTAATCATAATCGGCGCAGGTGTAAGCGGATGCGCTGTTGCAAGGGAACTGTCCCGCTTTAATCTGAAAACAATGGTTCTTGAGAAAGCATCTGATGTCTGCGAGGGTACCTCCAAGGCTAACAGCGGTATTGTACATGCCGGATATGATGCTGAACCGGGCAGCTTAAAGGCAAAGCTTAATGTACTGGGCAGCCGGAAGATGGCGGCATTGTCAAAGGAGCTTGATTTCTCCTACAAGCAAAATGGATCAATTGTGCTTTGCTTTGACGAGAAAGACAGATTCCGTTTAGAAGAGTTAAAGGCAAGGGGAGAAGAAAACGGAGTGGAAGGACTGCGTATTATAGAAAGGGATGAGCTTCTTGCGAAAGAACCTCACGCAGGCGATGAAGCTGTGGCTGCCCTTTATGCGCCTACAGGCGGGATTGTCTGTCCCTTTGGCCTTACCATTGCTCTTGCGGAAAACGCCTTTGTCAATGGTGTGGAGTTTAAATTTGGTCAGATGGTCGTGGATATCCAAAAACAGGAGACGGGTTACCTGATTAAGACAGATAAGGAGACGCTTGAAGCAAAGGTGGTAGTTAATGCTGCCGGGGTGTACGCTGACCAGATACATAATATGGTCAGTGAAAATAAGATGGAAATTACCCCAAGAAAGGGAGAATATCTTCTTTATGATAAAAATATAGGGAATATGGCGAGTCATACTCTGTTTCAGCTGCCCACTGCCCTAGGAAAAGGCATACTGGTAACGCCTACTGTACATGGAAATCTGTTAACAGGCCCCACAGCATCGGATATCCCGGATAAGGATGGAAAGGAGACATCCCGGGAGGGTTTAGGGCAGGTAACGCAAAAAGCTGCTCTCAGCGTAAAAGGTATTCCGGGAAGGCAAGTTATCACTTCCTTTGCAGGACTGCGCGCTCACATAACAAAGTTTGAAAGAGGCGGTGAAGGGGCGAAGCTGTCAGACGATTTTGTGATTGAGGAAGTGAAGGATGCCGCCGGGTTTATTGATGTGGCCGGCATGGAATCTCCGGGTCTTTCCTGTGCGCCGGCAACAGGAGAATATGTGGCCGGTCTTATAAAGGAAATGCTTCATCCGCAGGAAAAGCAGGAGTTTATCAGTACCAGAAAGGGTATCATCAATATGTTCCTTGCCACAGAGGAGGAACGTCATGCAAAGATTAAAGAAAATCCGGCTTACGGCAATGTAATCTGCCGTTGTGAGATGGTTACGGAGGGTGAGATATTAGAGGCAATACACAGACCCTTAGGTGCAACAACAACTGATGGAATTAAACGCCGTACCAGGGCAGGAATGGGACGCTGCCAGTCTGGCTTTTGCAATCCAAGAGTGGTGGACATTCTGTCCAGGGAGCTTAAGATAGATGAGAGCGAAGTCAAAAAATCGGGAGAGGATGCCTGGTACTTACTGCCTCTGGAAGAAAAAGAGATGTAGATTTTTTAAGGTGTCAAAGAACGCGTCCGGGAAAATCCAAGTCATAAAGATTTGCGAAAAGCCTGGAAATAAAGCAGAAAAGGTATGATGTACAGCAGATCGGAGGGAAAATGAAAACAGATTTAATAATTATAGGTGGCGGCCCTGCCGGAATGGCAGCAGCCCTTGCAGCTTACGAAAAGGGCATCAGGGATTTATTAATTTTAGAGAGGGACAAGGAGCTGGGAGGAATTTTAAACCAGTGTATCCACAATGGCTTTGGGCTCCATACCTTTAAGGAGGAACTGACGGGACCGGAATATGCGGTCCGCTATATGGATATGGTAGAGGAGAGAAAGATACCAAGCCTGTTAAATACTATGGTAGTGGATGTACAGGGTGGGACCCCCTGTGTGGTAACAGCCATGAACCGGGAAAAGGGTATGTTTTAGATAGAAGCAAAGGCCGTTGTTCTGGCTATTGGATGCAGGGAACGATCCAGAGGAGCCATGAACATACCGGGTACAAGACCGGCAGGGGTTTATTCTGCGGGAACGGCCCAGAGATATGTGAATATAGAAGGAAGAATGCCAGGACGCGAGGTGGTAGTACTTGGTTCGGGGGATATTGGGCTTATTATGGCAAGGCGAATGACCCTGCAGGGGGCAAAGGTGAAGCTGGTAGCGGAGATCATGCCTTATTCGGGCGGACTTAAGAGAAATATCGTCCAGTGTCTGGATGATTTCGGCATTCCCTTAAAGCTCAATCACACGGTTACGCAGATTCACGGTAAGGAGAGAGTGGAAGGCGTTACCGTCAGCAAGGTGGATGAAAAGTTAAATCCCATTCCGGGCACCGAGGAATTTGTGAAATGCGATACGCTTCTTTTATCCTGCGGCCTTATTCCGGAAAATGAGTTAAGCCAGGGGGCGGGAGCACAGATGGATGATACGACTGCAGGGCCTGTGGTAAATGCGAAGCTGGAAACCACGGTAAAGGGAATTTTTGCCTGCGGAAATGTGCTTCATGTGCATGATCTGGTGGATAATGTTTCTATAGAAGCGGAGAAAGCAGGGGAATTTGCAGCAGATTATATCTTAAATGGAGAAGAGGACTGGGGGGAAGCAGTGCGGCCTAAGATTCCGGAGAAATCAAAATGCACTCTCCCTGAAGGACGGGATGCGGGAAGTCAGATAATCTGTATTGGCTGTCCTGTAGGGTGTCTTATCACCGTCAATAAAAAAGAGGATGGAACTCTTGAGATCACCGGTAACACCTGTAAAAAGGGTGAGGCCTATGCACGCAACGAGGTGACGGCTCCTGTGCGGGCGGTGACTTCCCTCATCCGGGTAAAGGGCGGCAGCGGCAGAGTTGTTCCTGTAAAGACAGCCGGGGAGATTCCCAAAGGAAAGATTGGGCAGTGCCTGGAGGAGATAGGGGCAGTGGTTGCAAATGCACCGGTAAAGACAGGGGATGTGCTGATTCAAAATGTTGCGGGAACTTCTGTTTCAGTGGTAGCAACAGGAAACATTCCTGTGGGGAATATACCTGCAGTTTAAAAAGAAATCTATGCCAGCTCAAATTTGCGGGCTGCTGGCAGGAATGGAGGATATATATGGGGAAATATATAATGGCGTTGGATCAGGGGACTACCAGCTCCAGGTGTATTTTTTTCAATGAAAAAGGGGAGATTTTAAGCATGGCCCAAAAGGAGTTTGGGCAGATTTATCCTCACCCCGGCTGGGTAGAGCACAATCCGAAAGAGATTTGGTCCTCCCAATTGGCAGTAACAATGGAGGCTATGGCCATGGCAGGGCTTACCCCTGAGGATGTCGCTGCAATAGGCATCACAAATCAGAGGGAAACCACCATAGTGTGGGATAAGGCCACGGGGGAGCCGGTCTATAATGCGATTGTATGGCAGTGCCGCAGGACGGCTGAGAAAGTGGATGAGCTGATTGAAGCCGGATATGGAGACATGATAAGGGAAAAAACAGGGCTTGTGCCAGACGCTTATTTTAGTGCCACGAAGATAGCCTGGATATTGAATCATGTGCCGGATGCAAGAGAGCGGGCAAAAAGGGGTGAGCTTCTTTTCGGAACGGTGGACAGCTGGCTTATTTTTAATCTGACAAAGGGGGCAGTCCATGTTACCGATTATACAAATGCATCTCGTACCATGCTGTATGACATTTACAGGCGCTGCTGGGATGAGGAGCTTTTAAAGCTTTTTGACATTCCGGCAAGTATGCTGCCGGAAGTAAAGCCTTCCAGCTGCATATACGGGTACACGGACCATTCCGTTTTGGGGGGCAGTATACCCATAGCAGGTATTGCAGGGGATCAGCAGGCAGCTTTATTCGGGCAGTGTTGCTTTTCCAAAGGCCAGGTGAAGAATACTTACGGGACAGGGTGTTTCCTTTTAATGAACACAGGTACCGAAGCAATTGCTTCAAGAAACGGGCTTATCACGACCATTGCGGCAAGCAGCGCAGACCAGGTGGAGTATGCCTTAGAGGGCAGCGTGTTCGTGGCCGGAGCGGCAATCCAGTGGCTGCGTGACGGTATGCGGATGATCAAGAGCGCTCCTCAGACAGAGGAATACATAGAAAAAACAGAAGATACGGAAGGGGTTTATGTGGTGCCTGCCTTTGCAGGAATGGGTGCACCTTACTGGAATCCGTATGCAAGAGGAACCGTGGTGGGAATTACCAGGGGCTGCCAGAAGGAGCAGTTTATACGGGCAACTCTGGAATCCATTGCCTACCAGACTTATGATGTGCTTAAGGCAATGGAGGAGGATGTGGGGATTTCCATTGCCGGCCTTAAGGTGGATGGCGGTGCCAGCGCCAATAACTTTCTGATGCAGTTTCAGGCGGATATTTTAGGAGCAAGGGTATACAGGCCGGAGTGTATTGAAACTACGGCTCTTGGAGCGGCTTATCTGGCAGGACTTGCCTGCGGTTACTGGAAAAGCAGGGATGAAATATATGAAAACTGGCAGCTGGGTAAGGAATTTATTCACGAGATGGGTGAGGAAAAACGCGAAAAGCTTTTAAAGGGATGGAAAAAGGCTGTAAAGTGCGCGCTTGCCTGGACGTCTGACGATGTGTAAAAAATGAAAATCTTTAAATCTTAAAGCTTTTAGGATTTTGGTTTTATGCACTGTTCGTGCCGCAGGACGGCAGGCAGGAAGCTTGGAAGGAATGATATGGGCGAAAAAAATAAAGAAAAAAAGTATACCGCTGTCAGGAGGCTGACAGACAACCGATTTTTAAATCTTTATGAGATGGATGCTTTGACAAATAAGGGAGCGCCTTTTCACTATTATTTTGCATCCAGAAACAGTCAGGAGGAGCTTCCCCTTCTGACTGGAAAGCCTGTGGCCAATGGAATTGTTATTTATCCCATCTGGCGCGAAGAACCGGATAAGCTGGTTATGATAAGGCAGTACCGGTACCCGCTTGACGCGTGGCTTTACGAGCTTCCGGCCGGCCTTATCGATCAGGGAGAAACAGCCGGGGAGGCGGCAGCCCGGGAGATGAAGGAGGAGACAGGGCTTGACTTTGCAGCTTATGAGGATGGAGAGAACGCTTTTCGAAGGCCGTTTTACTTAGGAGCGGGTTTAACGGATGAGACCAGCACTTCCATATTCGGATTCGCCGGTGGAGAGATATCGGACAGGCTTCGGGAGGACACGGAGAGCATAGAGGTGCTTTTGGTGGATAAAAAGGAAGCTCTGCGGATACTGACGGAAGAGAGAGTATCCTTGAGGGCGGCATTTTTGTTGATGCTGTTTTTGCAGTCGAAGGCGGAAAAGCCATTTGGTTTTTTGGATAAATTAGGATAAATGGATTGCTTGTAAAACATGGC
>CATLBO010000093.1 GCA_949879025.1 uncultured Hungatella sp.
GGATATCATGGATGGCATGATTGGTATCTTTCTGCAAACCTTTCGGGAGATGATTCTCTTGCAGACCAGCATCTGGCTGGGTTGGAACCATTAGGAGTTCCAAAAGGGCTGGCTGGGACAAACCTTCCGTTCCATTACAACCGAATTGATGAATTTGAAGAGCTTATTAATAAAAATCAGGATCAAATTGCTGCCGTTGTAATGGAACCAGTAAGAAACGACTATCCACAGAATGGATTTTTACAAAAGATTAGAGAGATAACAGATAGATTCGGCATAGTCCTGATTTTTGATGAGATAACTGCCGGATTTAGGCTTTGCGCAGGCGGAAGCCACCTTGCTCCTGACTTAGGAGGAGCATTGCCCGATATAGCTGTATTTGCCAAGGGGCTGACCAACGGATATCCGTTATCTGCAATAGTTGGCAGGAAAGATATAATGGCAGCTGCGCAGGGAACCTTTATCAGCAGCACCTTCTATACGGAACGTGTTGGGTTTGCGGCGGCCTTGAAAAATATTGAAGAATATCAAAAACGCCGGGTATGGGAAAAACAGATTGCATATGGGAAGAAAGTAAAGGCGGGATGGCAGAAGCTTGCTGATAAATACGGATTACCTATTGAAATTGGCGGGATAGATCCACTGGCCCATTTTTCTTTCAAAATGGGCGGTTTTCTGGAGTATAAGACGTTTATAACGCAGGAGATGCTAAAAAAAGGATATCTTGCCTCAAATGCATTTTATGCTTCTTTCGCCCACACGGAAGAGATAATCGACATGTATATAGACGCACTTGACGATGTATTTTCAAAAATACAGTTGATAAGGGCGAAAGGAGAATCTGTCATAAACTATTTGGAAGGGCCCGTTTGCCAGGCTGGATTCCAGAGATTAAATTAACATAATCGGGCCGTTAGATTCTTCTATGCCTGCCCTATCATAATAGCTGGATGAGTTAAGCTGGCCTATGTAAGAAAGACTGCAGAAAACTTTTAATTAATAATTCAATTCAGAAAGCAGTGAGGAAGAAAGTTCTCCTATACTGACAATTAAAGGAGCAGCGATGAAATTTCTTGTTATTATCCAGGCAAGATGTGGTTCGACCCGTCTGCCAGCGAAGGTGTTAAAAGATGTGGAAGGAAAGACGGCGCTTGAGCAAATGCTGGGCCGGGTTTCCAGATCTGCAAAAGTTGATGAGATTATGGTTGCTACCACCATGAATCAGGAGGATTTGCCAATTGTTAATTTAGCTTCCAGGCTTGGCTATCGTGTTTTTGCAGGCAGCAGTGAGGACGTACTTGATAGGTATTATCAGGCGGCAAAACTGATAAAGCCTGAATATGTTATTAGGCTTACAGCGGACTGCCCGCTGTTTGATTGGCGGCTTCTTGATGAAGCAATTGACGAGTTAAGTGAAGACTCAGATGATCTGTGCTCATATACAGAAACCTTCCCTGATGGAGAGGACTTGGAGATTTTTCGTTTTAGCGTATTGAAAGACATGTGGAAGAACGCACGCTTGGCATCGGAACGGGAACATGTGACTCTTTATGTAAAAAATCATCCGGAAATTTACAGGCTGCAAAACTATGAATGCAAACTGGGGAATCTTAAAAATGAGCGCTGGACTCTCGATGAGCCAGAAGATTTGGATGTGATTCGTGCAGTGTATAAACATTTTGCGCCGAGGACGGATTTTTCAATGGAAGAGATTTATCAATTCCTTCAAGAGCATCCTGAAGTTAGGGAACTTAACCAAAAGCATATCCGAAACCAGGGGCTTTTGAAGTCTCTGGCTGAGGATAAAGTTGTAGATTAGGAAAGGAGTACATAATCATGTTGGATTTTAATAAAAATATTAGAATTGGAAACCGTATGGTTGGCCCTGATTATCCCACCTATTTTATTGCTGAGATAGGAGGAAACTTTGATGGAAGCATAGATAAAGCAAAACGCCTGATTGATTCAGCAAAGGAAGCAGGAGCAGATTGTGCCAAGTTTCAGACATTTACCGCAGAGACGATCGTATCTGAAGGCGGTTTTTCTAAAATGACATTACATGGAGTTCATGGCTCTTGGGGGAGAACGGTGTCGGAAGTATTTAAAGATGTTGAATTTCCCATGGAATGGCATCAGGAAATTGCAGATTATTGTAAATATGTAGATATTGACTTTTCAACCTCGCCCTATTTCAAAGAAGCAGTTGACCTTTGCGCAGATATGAATGTGCCATTTATTAAGATTGGATCAGGTGAGATTACCTGGCTAGAGATGCTTGATTATACGGCTCGCAAGGGGCTTCCCATTATGCTTGCAACTGGTGATGCGACAATGGCTGAGATTGATGAGGCTGTCCGCACCATTGAGAAAACGGGAAATAAGGATCTTGTCCTCATGCAGTGCATTACCAACTATCCTTCAAGGATAGACAGCGCAAATGTGAATGTCTTAAGGACTTACCAAAATGCATTCAATTGTCTGACAGGATATTCGGATCATTCTCCTGGACACGTAGTTGCACTTGCCTCGGTTATACTTGGCGGGCGCGTGGTTGAGAAACACTTTACCCTAAATAAAAAAGATAAGGGGCCGGATCACCCCCATTCCATGGAGCCGGATGAGTTTAAATTTATGGTAGATTCAATAAGGGAAGCTGAACGTGCTATGGGAAGCACCCGTAAGGAAGTTGTCGCAGAAGAAGCCGAAACTGTATTTGTACAGCGCCGCTGCCTTTACGCAAAAAAGGACATAAAGAAGGGTCAGACTATAACAGAGGGTGTTATTGACGTGCTGCGTCCAGCTCTAGGAATTCCGCCAAAGTTTAAAGATATGATTATTGGAAAAGTGGTAAATAAAGATATTCAGGCAGGAGATCCAATCTTTTGGGAGGACTTATAATAAAGTAATGATTACAGACAGAGAAATCATTATGGCAATTGTAAATAATGATTGCCTTGAAAAATCCGATGTGGCTGTCTTATTGGAAGGAGACGGGTTATTTCGCTTTCAAAAGGCTGTAGATCTTTACAGCAATGGATTGGTATCGAAGATAGTTTTTAGCGGTAATATTATAGACAAAAGCTATGGCAGTTTTCCATTTGAAGAAGTCAAACCTCTTATTATGAAGGGCGGGGTGCAGGAAGATGATTTGATCCATGAAGACAGGTCGCTTCATACACGCCAGCAAGCGGTTGAAGTTGTAAAAATGGCAATGGAAAATGGCTGGAAAAAACTCATTCTGGTCGCTTCCAGTGAGCATCAATACAGGGCGTATTTAACATTCTTGCGAGAAGTGATTGATACAGGAAGCGGGATTATTCTTTATAATGTACCTGTACAGAATCTTAACTGGTTTATTGATAGCGGATGGGGGAAAAGATTTGATCGACTTTCAGATGAGTTTGACCGAATAGAGAAATATTCTGCCCTGGGTCATCTGGCTAATGCACGAGAGGTTATAGAATATCAAAAGTGGAAGGAATCTATGTTAAATGAATGAGATTACGGATTACAACTTAGCAAAGTCAATCATGGGTGGAAACTTTATCGGATTAGAAGAGCTACGAAAAATAGAACCCATAAGACTGATGATTCCAGATCCGATTCCGGTAATACCATATTCGAGAGACATTTTTGAGCAAAAAGAAAAAGATTATATTCTTATTTTGGGAGTTAGTAAATTTGCTGATGGTAAACCAGTCACGATTTCCAATTTGCAGAGATACTTTGGAAAGAATCCAGAAATAATGGAACCGTGTTTTTATAATCAAGACTGGTACGATAATGAGAAATTTATTGAGCTCCCTATGACAGATGGCTGGTTTTTTATTCGGAAAACGGTATTTGAAGATAGTAGGGCGGTACAGCCGCAGGAACTGGAAAAAAAGTACTCTTTCCCATCAGCAGTTTGCTGCGCCTATGCATTTTTTATGGCTTGGCTGGCTCTTGACATCAAATTATGGTATTACGATTTTGTTTGGTGTAGCGACACGGATCATAATGGTGATAGAATATATGTAGGCAAGTATCATGACATAGATGGCATAAATAGAAATGGATTTAGTATACACAGGCATTTAGCTTTAAGGCCATGTTACGGGTGCATAAATATTGATGAAAACAGATAAAGCGATTAATAAGCCCAGTAAATACTGCAAAAAGAGGGAACCTATATATGGATAAGCCTGGGAAGGGAAAAATGCAGGGAATGATTTCTTCAGCAATCGTAATTCTGCTGGGCCTGTACGCAATTATGCCGATGATTATCCTGGGCGGTAAATATATGTTTGCAGTACATGATAATCTTGACCACCATGCTGCGATGATACAGTATATCCATGATGAGAACCTGTTTTTCTCTTTTTTTGAAGAATTCCCCATTATGGGAGGAATACCAGGATATTATTTTTTGTCATATCTCTCCTTTGGACTTTCAGGAGTGCTGGAATGGCTGCTGGGATACTTCAATTCCCAGATCGCCATTAGAATAATTGGGGTAATGCTGGGATATGTTTCTATGAGGTTTCTTGCAGGGCAATTGTACAGGGAACAGACACAGGGCCAGATTAACTTGGTAAAAATTATATCTATTCTATATGCCATAACTCCAGTTTCACTGATCCGTACATTGTCCTTTGCGGTTCTTCCTCTTATAGCCGGAACCTTTCTTTATTTACAGAGACACAGGAGATTTACCAAAAAAGCGTTCCTATGCTTTTTCTTTCCGTTCCTTTCGTATTTTAACTCCTTAACTTTATTTGCGCTAGGCTTCTGGAGCATTGGATTGGCAGGCAACTGGATAAAAAACAGAAAAATAAACAGGAATCTATTGGCGGCTTTGGGAACGTATGCCGCAGGAACTTTCCTTTCCGACTTGCCTCTATTCCTTCTGGTGCTTCACTCATCAGAGACTAACCGGGGACTTCATTCCCCGGTTTCACAGTTTGATACAGGAGAATTTCTTGGAGCGGTTCTTTTTGGACAATACCATGCAATGTCATATCACCATTATATATTGATGTGGTGCGTGGTCTGCAGCTTAGTTTTTTTTATGATTAAATATGTGAAAGAAAAAGAACAGAGTCAGGGAAAGATCTGCATGGTTCTGGCCGCAGGGATTCTGCTGTGGCTTGCAGCGGCATTTATGCAGGCATACCAGGAGACAAATCATCGGACCGGCATTCTGTTGATTGACGGATTTCAGTGGGGACGCATTATCGGGTGGGGAAGGTTTCTTTGGATAGTGATGTTTATGGTGGCCGGCTTCTTTGGGATAAAACAAGAGCGGGGCAGGGTAAAAAGCGGATCATTTTATATAAAGCGGTTATTGCTTGCAGCTATGGTGCTGGCGTGTATGTATTTGACTTTAAAAAGAATTTTTGGAACCGCAGGATTTCCAAATCAATGGAGTTCTTTCTTGTCAGATGCCAATAAAAATTTCCTTAACGCACTTCGGTGGACTGCCATAGGATTGTTTAGCATCGGACTGTTTATTGAGTCAAGAAAACTTACATATATGGGCATAAGTGCGGCATTGGCTGTTCATGGCGCATTTGTGATTACATCAAATGATTTGTATACAGATACCACAAGGTCATTGGTATACAATTATAGAGACATAAAAGATGACAGGTCAATTAATTTTGAAGAGTTCTTTTCAAAAGAGTTGTTTGAAAATATAAAAGATGAAATTAATTACGCTGGGGAAGGTGTCGCCGCCTATGGGTTTCACCCATCAGTTCTTCTATATAACGGGTTCCATACTATAGACGGCTATTTGTCCGTCCACCCAATGAGAAACCAGACAGAGTTCCGCAAGATCATTGCACCTTATCTGGAGAGGGATTCTTATTATCAAAGCTACTACGATGATTGGGGCGGGAGGATGTATCTGTTTGGGGAGCTTGGGGTGACTCCGACCAGAAATAAGGAAGTCGAACCATCTCCGCTGTATATGGACACGTCTGCATTTAAGGAATATGGCGGCAGTTATTTATTTTCAAGAGCGCAGATCTCAAATGCCAGTGAATTGGGATTAAGGCTTGTGGATGATTTTGACTGTCAGGAAAGCATTTATCATATATATCTGTATTCCGCCTATGATTAACAGCAGCTGAAGGACAGAAGGAACCTATCCATATAAATGCTCTGTCAGGCACTGCCGTCAATTTCAGATGCAGGTAATGACAAAAGAGGACTGGGGACATGGGATAATGTGATAATGAAAGGTAAATACAGAATGGAAAGAAAGGTTTCTGTTATTATTCCGGCTTATAACGAAGAGGGATCTTTGGAAGAATTGTATATGCAGATTGTATCCGGTATAAAGCTGATGATGCAGAAAGGACAGGCTGACCGATATGAAATCTGGTTTATCAATGACGGAAGCAGTGACGGTACGGAACAGAGGATGGCTTCTCTCTGTAAACAGGATGACAATGTACATATGATTTCCTTTCGGAAGAATTTTGGCAAATCACCTGCCCTTCAGGCAGGATTCCGTCATGTTACAGGCGACTTGGTTTTCACTATGGATGCTGACCTTCAGGATGATCCTGCCGAATTCACTCGGTTTGCGGAAAAAATTGATGAAGGCTATGATTTAGTAGTAGGCTGGAAACAGAACCGTCTGGATTCCGCAGAAAAGAGGCTGCCTTCAAAATTGTTTAACCTGGTGACATCCAAAGCGTCGGGAATCGCCCTCCATGATTTTGACTGCGGGTTTAAGTGCTTCAGGAGGGAAGTGGTTGACGCACTGGACCTGTATGGCGAACTTCACAGATACGTTCCGGTTTTGGCTCATAGAAAAGGTTTTAGCATTTCTGAGATTATTGTAAACCACAGAAGACGTGAATATGGAAGATCCAAATATGGGGCTGAGCGCTATATGCGGGGATTGCTTGATTTTCTAACAACCACGTTCCTGCTGAAGTATTATGACAGGCCGATGTATTTTTTCGGCCGTCTTGGAATCATCTCAGGTGAAATCGGGGGGGTGATTTGTATTGCGCTTACTATTCTGAAATTGTTTGGACAGCCCATTGGCGGGCGCCCGCTTCTGACCCTTGGAGTGCTGCTGATCATTGTGGGATTCCAGTCTGTTTCCACAGGGGTGGTATGCAACCTTCTGATTGATCAGAATTTCAGAAGGTCATACAGGGAAGACCATATTAAACTGATTAAGTAAACCTGCATGGGCCCGGTTATGAACGCATCGCCACACATGAAAGCCAGGCATGTGCATTTGGCATACCTGACTTCATGCCGCCTAATGGGCGGCGGACTTTTAAAGTAAGGGAATCGTATGACGTCAAATAAAAAGGCGGGAAGGGAACTTATGTGTTACGCAATAGCAGGGATAAGCAATACCTTAATAAATCTTCTGGCGTACCATGGATTCCTTTCCCTTGGGTTTGATTACAAATGGGCTAACCTCATTGCTTTAATTTCTTCAAAAGCCTATGGATATTTTGTAAATAAAGTGTTTGTTTTTAAGTCCCGATGCAAATCAACCAGAGAACTTCTGCAGGAAATAGGCAGATTTGTTTTTGCCAGAGGGTTAACGGGGCTTGCCGATTACTTTGGGCTGATGGTGTTTGTAGAATTTTTTAAGGCTGATCCAGTGACAGCTAAGTATGTGATTCAGGCAGCTGTGATTATTGCAAACTATGTCATGGGAAAGTTTATCGTGTTTAGACATAAGCCACATCATAAGAGAGAGGCTGAAAAAGCTAAGGAGATGGGAGATGAAGTACAATACCGGAAATTATGAAAAATACATGACAAAGAATCCGCTGAAACGGCACATGGTTGAGAACCTGAATGCCTCAATTGTGAAAAGCATTGGCATGTATGGAATGGAAATGAACACAGAGCAGATCCATATACTGGATGCCGGATGCGGAGAAGGGATCATTGATCGGTTATTGGCAGAACATCTTCCGAAAGCAAGAATAACCGGACTGGAATATACGCCGGAAGCAATTCAAATAGCCCGGGATATGAATCCGGGTGTTGCTTACATACAAGGCGATATAAAAGAAATGCCGTTTGAAAATAATTCTTTTGATATTGTAATGTGCACGGAAGTCTTGGAGCATATTGACAATCCGGGCAAGGCCCTGGCGGAACTGATACGGGTTTCTAAAAGATTTCTCTATATCACAGTGCCCCATGAACCATGGTTCTGTATGGGGAACCTGCTTGTGTTAAAGAACATAACAAGGTTTGGAAACCCAGAGGATCATATTCATCACTGGACAAAGAAGTCATTTCTGCGATTTCTGCAAAAAGAGGGCATGAGGGGGTGGAAAATCAGCGGAAGCTTTCCATGGATAATTGGGGAGGCCGAACTGGGACCGGAAAAACGGAGTATTCAGTAAAATGTCCAGCAACTGGGCGGGTGTTTTATACATTAAAAACTGAATTGCACCAGGACTGGCATTGTGAAAGGCTCATAGCCTTTAATCCGGCGCCGTCCTTTAATGGATATCTGATCTGGTTCGTTCTGTTTTGGGCTTTTACAATGCTGCCCTCAATCTGGTTATCAACACAGGCGGCAATCAGTTCTTTTCTAGTCATTTTCTAGTTCATATTATTTTCTCCCATTCTCTTGATGATATTATCATATACTTACAGAAGTATAAAATAGAATTATCAAAGGAAAAGGCGATAGCGGCGCATATAGAAATTAGGTATGATAAAGCTGTGGTCAAGTATTTGCAGGAGCTTCCGCAGAAACTAAGGGATTCCATAAGGGACGCAATCAAGGGACTGACATAGAAGCCGCCCGAAGGTGATATAAAACCTATGCAGGGTTATAAAGACGGCAGACACCGCTTAAGGGTTGGCAAATACCATGTAATCTATTGGTATACACAAGATGGAGACGTGGAAATACTGATTGTTATGGAGATCGGGAGCCGTAGAGATATTTATAAATAGAATGGAGGTTTAGAGCATGACACAGGCAATACAGGAATCAGTTAAAATGTTGGAAATGCTTCCGGAGAGAGAACAGGAATTTGCAAGCCAGTTTATCAAGCGGCTGGTGCTTGCCTAGGACCCGGATTTTACAAAACTGACGTCGGAAGAGCAAAAGCGGCTGGAAGCGGCAGAACAGAGGGTAGACAGTGGAGAATATGTAAAAGACAGCGAAATAAGCTGGTAAGAATAGGCGGTTGCAGGCTGAAAAAAGGCAGGCAGCCGCCTTGCTTTTTCCAGAGTGTCCGTCTTCCAGACAATTGAAGAATTTTAAAGAGATGCCATGCTGTTTATACCAGACCTGGTTTGTCAGACTGGAACAGGAAGCTAAGCCTTCCATTTCGGAGGACTATTTTTCAAGTCTCAAAAAAGCCTTATTCTGCAAACTTTCTTAGATTTCACCTCTTGCTATGCTTTACACCGACTTCTGAATTGCAAAAGAACAGTTTTGCGCAGAGATAGGAAAGGACATAGAGATATACAGGAAGGGATGGGATGGTATGCTGGGCTGATGCGGTGGAAGAAGAGATACAGCGGGAGTACAGGATGGGTGTTTCTATGTCTGAAAACAACCATGCATTCTAAAAAATAAAGTCAATATCGTACAACTATATCCCCATATTGGCAATTCCAATATGGGGATATTTTTTTTAAGATAACCTGTACAGGGATATAAATATTATCATCCGGTCAATCAGGTACCATAAACCTCCATAGGCCCGGTGGGGGGATGCATCACCGCACAAGAAAGCCCAGCGCACACATTGGCATCCCTGAATGCATGCCGCCTGATCGGCTGCGGATTTTTATAGTAAGAACAGATGATTCTCAAGAAAGCAGAGGGAAAATATAAATGAAAAAGGCATTTATAACCGGGGTTACCGGCCAGGACGGTTCATTTTTGTCAGAATTTTTACTTGAAAAGGGATATGAGGTACATGGCCTTATCCGCCGTTCTTCCGTGGACTACAGGGAGCGCATCGCCCATTTGGAGGGAAACCGGCATTTTCACCTTCATTACGGCGATATGGGGGATTCCATGAGCCTGCTATCTGTGATTGGCTCGGTGCGTCCTGATGAAATCTATAATCTGGCGGCTCAGAGCCATGTGCAGGTCAGTTTCGATGTTCCGGAATTTACTGCGGATGTGGACGCCACCGGGGTGCTGCGTATCCTGGAGGCAGTAAGGCTGACGGGACAGGCAGAAACCTGCAGAATCTATCAGGCATCCACCTCAGAGCTTTACGGCAAGGTAGAGCAGGTTCCCCAGAATGAAGACACGCCGTTTCACCCTTACAGCCCTTATG
The DNA here is from genome assembly GCA_949879025.1 of uncultured Hungatella sp. GTDB lineage: Bacteria > Bacillota > Clostridia > Lachnospirales > Lachnospiraceae > UBA3402. The sequence goes on from CATLBO010000093.1 coordinate 10,290, forward strand.
CCGTGGCAAAGCTGTATGGGTTCTGGATTACGAAAGAGTATCGGGAAGCTTACCATATGTTCTGCTGCTCAGGAATCCTGTTTAACCATGAGTCAGAGCGGCGGGGGGAGACATTTGTTACCAGGAAGATCACCCTGGCAGCTGCCAGAATTAAACAGGGAAAGCAGAAAAAGCTGTATCTGGGCAACCTTTCCAGCCTGAGAGACTGGGGCTATGCCAGGGACTATGTGGAATGCATGTGGCTGATGCTTCAAAATAAAGAGCCAGAGGATTTTGTCATAGCTACAGGACAGCAGCACTCGGTCCGCGAGTTCTGCAGGCTGGCATTCCATTATGCGGGAATTGAACTGGAGTTTAAAGGCCAGGGCATGGAAGAGAAAGGGATTGACAAAGCCACAGGAAACGTGCTGGTTGAGGTTTCTCCTGATTTTTACCGCCCTACAGATGTGGTAAATTTGTGGGGTGATCCTGCAAAGGCAAAAAAGAAACTGGGATGGAACCCTGCAAAGACATCATTTGAAGAGCTTGTGCGGCTTATGACAGAGCATGACATGAAGAAAACGGCAGTAGAGCGGGCGGAGGAAATTATTCGCTGTAATCTGGCAGAATATCTGGAAAAGGGAGTTGTAAAATAACCCCCATAGGTCAGGCAGCGGACGTGCCGCCGCATATGAAAGTCCGGCGTGCGCACTTGGCATCCCTAAATGCATGCCGCCTAACCATCGGCGGACTTTTACGTAACAGCAGTGAATTTATGACAGACGGAGAAAATATAAAATGGAAAAGGAAGCAAAAATTTATGTAGCCGGTCATCAGGGAATGGTAGGTTCTGCCATTATCCGGGAACTGAAACGGCAGGGGTATGTCAATCTGATTACCCGCACTCACAGAGAGCTGGATCTTTGCCGCCAGGAAAAGGTGGAACGGTTTTTTGAGACAGAGAAGCCGGAGTATGTGTTCCTTGCAGCTGCTAAGGTAGGCGGGATTGAAGCCAACCGGGAAGCGCTGGCGGATTTTATGTATGAAAATATGATCCTTGAGATGAATGTCATTCATTCTGCGTGGAAAAACGGCTGCAGGAAGCTGGAGTTTTTAGGTTCTTCCTGTATTTACCCGCGTATGGCGCCTCAGCCTATGAGGGAGGACTGCCTTTTGACGTCTTCTTTGGAGGAGACCAACGAGGCCTATGCCCTTGCTAAAATTTCCGGCCTGAAATATTGTGAATATCTTAACAGACAGTATGGCGCAGATTACATATCCGTAATGCCTACGAACCTGTATGGGCCTAATGACAATTACCACCCGACTCACAGCCATGTTCTTCCGGCACTGATCCGCAGGTTTCATGAAGCCAAAGAGGCAGGACTGCCTTATGTTACCTGCTGGGGCGACGGAAGCCCTTTAAGGGAATTCTTATATGTAGATGACCTGGCCAACTTGTGTGTATTTCTTATGAACCATTACAGCGGAAATGAGACGGTTAATGCCGGAACAGGAAAAGAACTTTCCATCCGGGAACTGGCGGCGGCAGTGGCGGAAGTCATTGGCTATGAAGGCCAGATCCGATGGGACGCTTCCAAGCCGGGCGGGACTCCCCGGAAGCTTTTAGATGTAAGCAAAGCGGCCAGCCTTGGCTGGATCTATAAGACAGAACTGAAAGAAGGAATCCGGCTGTCCTATGAAGATTTCTTAAAGAATCCCATAAGGGCCGAAAGGTAATTTGAGGAAAGGAATCATTGGAACTATGAATATAATATTGCTGTCAGGGGGATCGGGCAAACGTCTGTGGCCTTTGTCAAATGACATCCGTTCAAAACAGTTTCTTAAGGTTTTCAAAACAGAATCAGGTGAGTATGAATCCATGGTACAGCGGGTTTACCGCCAGATAAAGACGGCAGACCCTCAGGCAAAAATAACCATTGCCACCAGCAGGGCCCAGGTATCATCTATTCACAATCAGCTGGGAGAGAAGGTGGGGATTTCCGTGGAACCCTGCCGCAGGGATACGTTTCCAGCCATAGCTTTGGCAAGCGCCTATTTGGCTGACGTGCAGGGTGCTAATCCGGAGGAGCCTGTGGTAGTATGCCCTGTAGATCCCTATGTGGAGAAAGAGTACTTTCACGGACTGAAGGCCCTTGGAGAGCAGGCAGGCAAAGGGGAGGCAAACCTTGTGCTTATGGGCATTGAACCCTCCTATGCCAGTGAAAAGTATGGATATATCATACCGGAAGACGGCAGCCCTGTCAGCAGGGTTCTGTCCTTTAAGGAAAAGCCGGATGCCAAAACAGCAAAGGAATATATCAGCCAGGGCGCCTTATGGAACGGAGGCGTATTTGCCTACAAACTAGGGTACGTGTTAGACAAGGCCCATGAAATCATAGGTTTTAAAGGTTATGAGGATCTGCTTGGCAAGTATGATACCCTTCCGAAAATAAGTTTTGACTATGCGGTTGCTGAAAAAGAGGACAGGATTCAGGTAATGCGCTTTTTCGGTCAGTGGAAAGACTTAGGAACCTGGAACACGCTTACGGAATCCATGACGGAAAGCTGCGTGGGCGAGGCTGCCATGAATGATGGCTGCAGCAATGTCCACATTATTAACGAACTGGACATTCCCGTCTTGGCCATGGGGCTTAAAGATATTGTGATCTGCG
>CATLBO010000094.1 GCA_949879025.1 uncultured Hungatella sp.
TTCAGAAAAAGAGTAAGGGAAGGAAATAAATTACCCAAGAGCGCAACGAAGGGAAAAAGCGCTGTAGAGCCTGGAAATAAAGGCTCTACAGCGTTTTACGATCTTTCAAACTGTCAAAGACAGGATATTATAGCAAAATTTGACTTCCTCTACAATCACATTTCATAAAGCCACATAAAAAGCTGCCTTCCAGAACTCTGCTCCTGTAAGCCAGCTATGACAACACCATACACAATTTTCTTTCTGTTTGTGTATACAGTTCCTATTTTCTGCTATTTTCAAACGCTATGCACACAATACACTCTCAAAACCTTGCTCCATATTAGGATAGCCCAGCAGAATGGTTTCGTACTGGTCTAAATTCTCTATATGCGAGGCAAGCTGGGGCCGGGCGTCTTCGTCCTGCTCGTCAGCCGCCTGATCCACCAGCGGGTCATGATCCATGGGATAGCTGTCCACGGTCTCGATACGGAACATATCACCTCCTATGGTTTCCCGGATCAGTTCTGCCACGTACTCCGTATTGCCCATTTTTTCCCCGTCACGTACTACAATACTTGCTCCGGCCACCGCATCCACTCCCGATATGTCCACATCTTCAGGAACGGAAAAATACACGATCAGTACACCGGACTCCCCTGATGAATCACCACTTTCCAAATCTTTCCCATTTTGTACACGGTCTGTATTTTGAAGTGCGGTTTCTGCGTCCCGGCTGTTACCTGATACAGTCAATTCGTCCCCGGCATTTTCTCTTCCTTCTGTCATCTGTGCCTGTACGGCTGCCGCGTTCGGTGTGTTCCTTTCTCCTGACCCGCTACAGCCGGCAGCCGCCGAAGCAAGAGCCATGCACATCAAAAGTACTGCTGCTTTCTTCATGATACATTTTCCTTTCTTATGTTTTCGCCATATGGCCTTATTGATATCCCTTCGGGTTCTCCTTTATGGTATTACCATAACAAAATTGAGACCTCAAAAGAAGTCTCAATTGGTTCATCAGTTTATACTTAAACGTGTTATCTTAATGCCGCCCTCATACTCTTCAAATATCCGGACATCGTCCAGAACCTTTCCCAGCGTATAGACCGGAACCACGGTCCGCTCCACATTGTCACGGAAAAACAGCGCTACGGCAGCACCCTCCGGCCAGTAGGCAAGCCCCCCCAAGTTCCAGCATTCTGGTACGGCTGTCTGGCTCTGCCAATGCTTTCTCCAGATTAAATGCTTTCGCAAAATCAGCGGGTTCATAGAGAGAAGCCTCCAAAGGAAGCCGCTCGGCCAGCTCTTCTGAAATCTTATTATGGAACAGCACGCCGGTCAGTTCTGTTTCTCCCGCCTCAATTCGTATGGGAATCACCTGTCCGATTTTGACCAGCCAGGAAATGGTCTCTGCTCTGTCAGCCGGTTCCCCGCTTTTTTGAAGGAAACCTTCCACAACATCCGATCTGGGTGCGGCTTTCTTTACAAGATTTTCCATTTGCTCGGTTTCTTCCCTGTCCGCTGCTCCCGCTGCACCAAATGGGATCACTGTCTTTCCCTCTAATTCCGTTTTGGCCAAAAATGCTTTCACCGCCGGCGGCAGTTCCCCATTCCATAAGCATGTTCCAATATAGACTGTATCATACCGTTCCATATCCTCTATGTCCCATTCCAGTTCCGGGAGGACTCCCTGGTCCTGCTCCTGCCTGATACGTTCTGTTCTCACCCTGTCATCTTCCGGGTAAACAGTGACCGTGTCCAGCCGGACGCCCTGCCCCCTGTCATATCGCTGATCTCCCGGGCCATCTGCTCCACTTCCCCTGAAAAAGAATAATAAACCACCAGAGGCGCATCCGGCACCATTGTTCCAGAATCTTCCCCTACCGTCAGACTGCCTCCCTCCGCGGCACATCCGGATAAAAGACTCGCAACAAGAAGTAACGGCAAGAATCGGTTTCCTGGTTTCATGCCTTATGTTCCTTTCTTTTCATGTTAAAAATAAAGTTTGTCACATTTACGATCAGAATGATCATTGCCAGGTAATCCATAACAAAGAAAAAGACGGATTGTTGATCAAAAATTGCGAATTCATTCTTCATCCATAAGAACGAAAGGATCTCATGCCGGTAAAAGGCATAAATCCCATAAACGGAAACCGCCCATCCAACAGCGGAAAGCATCCGTTTTCCTTCCGTCTCCCCTTTTCCGAAGGTATTGCCCATTCTTCTTTTCATTCCATCCCAGTGTATTCCCATATGAACCGCCATCAGAAGGAATCCCCAGTACGCACAGAGGATATGTACACGCCTTGCCAGGGCCCTTCCTCCGCGAATGGGTAGAAAATCAAACACATACCGCGACATGATGACACCGCTGATAAAAAGTGCTGACATGAGTGCAATTGTTAAAAAGTTCAAAGCCGTCCCAAACAAGCGTCTGGAATTGTACTTTCCTTTTCCAACGGCTCCAAACCATCTGCGGTTTAAAAGATTGTGGCACAGAACCAGCAGCACCATAACCGTTCCCGTCCCTTCATGATGTTGCTGTCCTGTGAGCACATAGCCCATTTGGTTTAGCAGCAGCAAAAACAGGGCTCCGTCAACCATTCCTTTCCATGAGATTTTATTTCTGCCCATTCTCCTGCCCTCCTTTGTCTCTCTTAAAAATCCAGACTGCGCACCCAGTCCGCAATATCGTCCCCGGCGTCTGCCACATTCCGCTCACTGACCGTAAACCCGTCTGTGAGTACCTTTGCACCCGGCTCTAATTCCGTAATCGTTTCAATGGTGCCGGAAAACCGGCTGCCATTATGGGAATTAAAGGGAATGATGGTCTTTCCCGCAAAATCGTACTCGTCAAAAAAGCTGTACATCACCTGGGGCAGATCATACCACCAGGTCGGATAGCCTACAAACACCACATCGTACTGGTCAAGATTCTCAATATGATTTGTAATCTCCGGCCTTGTATCCTGCTCCTGCTCCTCTGCCGCATAATCGATGAGTTTGCCCCCATCTCCCGGATAGTCTACAGCGGTCTGAATGGAGAACAGTTCTCCGCCTGTTTCCTCCTGAATTAATTTCGCCAAATGCTGGAGCCGTCCCTCCGCCCCGCCATTTACAGTGACCACGCTGGCTGAGGACACCGCATCCACATCGCTGTTTTCAGCTACGGCAAAATATGCAATTAAAATGCTGTTTCCGCTGCCATCTCTCTGTGTAAATTCTGTATCTTCCGTATCCTGCACAGGCTGCAAAGCCGTCTGTCCGGCAGGGTACTGCACAGATTCTTCTGACCCTGTTTTTGGCAGCTGGGAATCTGCCGTTTTATTGCCGCACCCAGCCAGCACAGCAGCTGCAATCACTCCTGGCAGCAAATATCCAATCCATAAATTCTTCCCTCTCATATTCTGTCTCCTTCCTTTTTCATGTTCCATCATATGCATAAAAAATATCAGGGGCGTGCCAGCCAAAAGGCTCGTGCGCCCCTTACCTGCCGCAGATCATTACACTACCAGATTCACAAGCAGCCCGACAGAAAAAGCAAACACCATAACAAACGCAAGATAGATCACAAAATTCTTCATGCCCAGCACAATTTTCAATGCCCCCAGATTGGTGATCTTGGTAGACGGGCCGGTAATCATAAAGGCCGCCGCACTCCCCATGCTCATCCCATCTATGAGCCATGCCTGTAGAAGCGGAATGGTTCCTCCTCCGCAGGCGTAGAGCGGAACTCCCACCGTAGCCGCCATAAGCACTCCAAATGCCTCATTTCCTCCAAAGAGGCCCGTCATCAGATTTTCAGGAACATACCGCTGAAACAGTGCAGAAAGCAGAATGCCAAACAGAAAATACGGCCCGGTCACCCGGATATTCCTCCCGATATTTTTAAGCAGGCGCAAAAACCTATTGGGGTCTGTGTCGTGATTATGAGGCCCATCAAAATACTCAAAACGAAAAAACGGCTTTCCCTTGCCTATCCGGCAGAGCAAAAGACCTGCCAGAATTCCGCATAAAAATGAGGAAAGCACCCGCACAGCCAGAGCGGTCACTCCTAAAGCTGTGCTGTACACGATCAGCTGCGGGTTTAGGAGAATGGAACACATCATAAAAGACGCAAGCCATTCATCCCGCATTCCGCTTCTGGAAAAGGAAGCCGCCAGGGGAATGGTCCCATACATACAAAGAGGGGAGGCGATCCCCAGCAGGCTTGCGGGGATAATTCCCACAAGCCCCATTTTGCTGCTGCTCATAGAATGGAGCAGGCCGTGAATCCGCTCCTTCAAAAAAACCGATACCAGGGAGCCGAGAACGATACCCAACGCCCAGTACCCGAAGATCTGTCGCAGCTGTATGTCAAAATAATACCAGAGATAAACGAATTCCCTATGCAGCACGTCAATCATCACAGTTCACCAACCGATAGGTTCTGGTTCCAAGACCAATCTCTTCCCCGTGCTCCAGAACGTGAATGGCGTTCCGGGATTCCATCCGCTCAATCAGGGACGCAGTATCATCCTTTGAGGCATAGATTAGATCCACACACGCCTGGTCAAGAGCCACCGGGTCCGTGGAGGCAAGAATCCCAATATCATGCATATCTGGTTCAGACGGATTTCCATCACAGTCACAGTCAATGGACAGCCGGTTCATAACACTGATATAGAAAATATTTCCGTCAAGGGCGTCCACCACGGATTTTCCCGCCTCAGCCATGCTTTCCGTAAATGGGTCCTGTTCGCCGCCCCACGGACTGGTACGGCTTGCCCCGGCTGTGTGGATCAGGCATTTCCCTTCCTGGGAGCCAAGGCCGATGGATATATTTTTGATGGCGCCGCCAAAGCCTGCCATGGCATGTCCCTTAAAATGGGAAAGCACCAGGTAGCCGTCATATTCCGGGAAATGGGCGCCCACCAGATTCTCCGTAAGACGTGTTCCCCCTTCCACCGGCAATGACACGGAACCGTTCTCATCCATAACGACAAAATCAGCAATCGCCGTAAATCCATGATCCTCTGCCACCTGGTAGTGCATGGCCGTGCCGGAGCGCTGTCCGCCGTAAGCCGTATTATTCTCAACAATCGTGCCATTTACCTGACGGACCAGCTCCGCAATCAGAGCCGGGTCCAGGTAGTTGCTTGCCGGAGGCTCGCCGGTGGACAGCTTCACAGCAATCTTGTCACCAATAAGCTCCGTGCCAAGAGCCGCATATATATCCACCATGGCCTGAGAACTGATATCAGATGTGAAATACACAGCCGATTCCCCGCCTTTATCCTGATGTTCCAATGCGGAAAGCCCAATCACCTCGCCGCCGTTGGTCCGGACACTCTCTGCTGTAACAGTCTCCCCATTCTCCTCTGCCTCTACACTCTCCTCTGGAGCTGCTTCCGTACCCGAAACGTTTTTTGCCTCACTCACAGACTCTGACTGCACAGCTTCTGTCTGACTCACAAGAGTCTCCTGTGTCTGGCTGCCGCAGCCCGCTAATAACCCGGAAACCAGAAATACCGCCGCGCCTTTACTTATGATTTTAAATTTCATCTCCTGTTGTCTCCCTTCTCTTAATCCCCTGCTGTCTCAAACTCCTGTCTGCGGATTCTCAAATGCCTTTTCCCAGCTTATCCGCCTCGCCTTTGTTTGTGGCCATCCCACCGTACTCCATACCATAAAGCGCCGCAAAACGCTTCATGGTATATTCTCCGGCCTCCATCATCCACTTCTCCGGTGACGCGCCCTGGAATAAAAAGTAAAGGGTCCTTCCCGAAAGCTCCCCATATTCCATCAGGCCATAAAACCGGTCCAGTACATTCCGCACAGAGCCGCAGATATTGTGCCAGTACAGCGGGGAACCGACTACGATCACATGGGCTTCCTTCATCTTTGCGATCACCTGGTTCAGCTGGTCGTCCTCAAAAGCCTGTCCATAACTTCCAATCCGGTACTCAGTCAGATTCAGCGTCTCATACTCCTTCCCTTTCAGAAGTGCGGCTGCCAGAGCCGCTGTATTTCCGTTCTTGTTGGGGCTTCCGTTGATAAATAAAATACTCATTTCGATTTTTCCTCTCTTTCTGTCTCTGTCAAAAGATAACGAATGCCTGGTGTTAGTTCAGCCCTCTCTCTGCCAGCCAGGCTTCGATATGGTCCGCAATCTCCTGATTATTCATTTCCTGAAACATGAAATGGCTGTTGCCCGTGATTCCCTCCTGGGGCAGATCTACAACCGTACAGTCTCCGCCGTCCGCGTTATAGGCTTCGGCAAAAGCAAAGGCTGCGTCCTTTACATTTTTCCAGAACTGGGAGGAATGGATATCCTCCGGTCCGTTCTCAATGTAGTCGCCGAAGTAAACGGCAATGGGGATTTTCGCATCCAAAAGTCTCTGGTAATATTCCGAGCCGATCTCCGGAGTTCCGCCTGGCTCAATAGCCACAATCGCTGATATGTTCTCTACCGGGGTAGCCCACCCCACCCTGCTTCCCTGGGAATGGGTAATGTAGATGGCCTTGTTTCCCGTCATCTCATAAACATCTTCCATCACCTGGCCAAGGGCCTGGCCGTCCATTCCCTCATCATAGGAACCGGTGTTGGGAGTCATCTGGCGGAAAAACTGATCCTGGGCCTCACCTCCCTCCGGGAACTGGGAACCCTCATACCGTTCCGGCGCCACCCGCCCGATCCTAAAATGGGTGTACCACGCCTGGTCGCCCGGCATATATTCCTTGGAATCCTCACTCCAGGTATCAATGCCGTCCGTAGTCATGGCTGCTGTGGAACCTGCTTCTCCCCGTCTGGGCTGGTCCACCAGAAACGCGCTATGCCCCTTTTTCAGGAATATGTCCGACCAGCCCTCTCTCCCGTCAGGCGTAGTCATCCAGCCCATCCTGGACTGTCCATAGCCATGAAGATAGACAATGGGGTTTCCATTATCATTGACCGGAATCTGATAAAGCACATTGGCATGGTCTACATGGGCGGTATTCCCTGCCCTGGTGGAATCCAGCCAGTTCTGGGTCTCATCATACTCTCCCTCAACCGGCTCCGTAACCGTGCCGCCGGAAGAAAACATCCCCTGCTTTGCGATAGCCAGCGCCCCCTCCGGCGCCAAAGGCACATCCGTCTCCCCGGCTTCCTCTAAAGCTGTAGTTTCCGCTTCGGTTGTTTCCGGAGCTATCGTTTCAGAAGACTGTGTCGTCTCTGGAGCCGCTGTCGCTGCTGTCGTGGCCGCCTGGGAACCGTTGCCCCCACAGCCGGTCATAAGGACCCTCCCTGCCGCAGCCATAGCTGCCATTCTCATTAACGTTTGTTTTCTCATAGTCTTATATCCTCTCTCTTAAATTATTTGTGATACCGGAGCAGAAGGGCCGAAAATCAACAGATTCATTATAACCACTCTCTGCCACACACAGAAGTCACTTTTTGTTACCCTGTATCAACCGAAAGGTATCTGCTTTATTGATCTGTGTTCTCTTCCCAAAACGCCGCAGCCCGGTTGATCCATCCCTCCGCCACGGTTCCTTCCCCCAGGCCAAAGCCATGAGAAAGGCCGTCAAAAACTTCAATCTCCCCGGCAGTCCCATTGGCCCTGATCCCTCTGCTCCGGCGCTCCATGGTTCTGTACGAAGCGATTCCGTCATTGACGCCTACACATGCATAGGTGGGAGGCTCGTTCCCATATACTTCCGACAGCCCCGTATACTGCATGATCACCGCCCCCGGAGCCGGATACTCCTTCTCCCCAAAAGCAGCCGTTCCATAGGAACCAAGCCATGCCGCCATTCTCGCCCCCGCAGAGCCTCCCCACAGGGAATAACCTTCCCTGTGAACCTGAAGCTCTTCTGCGTGCTCCTGAATAAAAGCGACTGCCCTGGTCAGATCCTCACAAGCGGTCTGGGCGCCGGGGCGGTAGATCAGCGCAAATGCGTGATACCCCTGCTTCGCCAGCTCCTGCATATGGGGAAAGCTGTCGTGCATAGCAGCCACATACATAAAACCGCCGCCTGCATTTACCACCGCAAACTTCTCACCGGGATCGCCCCGAAAGTAAAACAGCCCCATATCCTCCTTGGAAGGATCCTTTTTCTTTTCCTCATCTGTATAAATATCATAAAAAATCTTCTCACCCCTCTGTACCCTGGCTTTCATCTCATTCACAATGGAGACCGTCCGCTTCGGATTCACATGGCTGTACCACACAAGGCGGTTTCCCGCCTCCTTAAGAGTCAACGTCCCCTCTAATCCTAAATCTACCGGAAATACCAGTCTGCCAAAGCCTTCAAATGCCGGATCATCCATCACATCCTGTATCCTTGTTTCAGGCGTAAACAGTTCTATTCCCTCCTCGCCTGCTGTTTCCAACGCCCCGCCGGACGGAAAGATTCCTTCCAGCCACTGCGCATAATCCTCCACCCAGCCGCCGTCAGAGCCAAACCCATGGGGCCAGTTGTTCAGCACGATTCTTCCTGTGTCTATCCCCATAGTTTTGATCACCTCATACTGTTCCTCAAACTGGCTGTAAAAAGGATCTTCCGTGCCATAGACGTAAAAGGTGGGAGGCAGTTCCCCTTTGGAAAGCCAGTCCGGGTCCATGTTGCCCACGCTTAATCTTCCGTAAAAGGAATAGATCATTCCCGCTGCCGAAGTGTGGGCCGGGATGTCGTCCAGTTCATCCGGAATATAATCAGCATCCAGCTTAGTCCCATCCACCATTTCATCGTAGTGCATGAGAAATTCCCCTGCCTGGATTCCCCCGGCTGAAAAGCCCATGACCGCGATATTATCCGGGGCAATCCCGTACACGTCCGCATATTTGCGGATGAACCGGACCGCCCTGGCAACATCCAGCGCCCCTTCCTCCTGGGTGTAAGGCCGCAGCCGGTAATCCACAAGAAAGGTCTGGAATCCATATTCCCTCAAAGCCGCTGCCGTTGGCAGGGAATCCGTATAATTGCCCCGAAACTGATAAGCCCCGCCTGCCATCAGGACAACGGCCCCTTTGGGCTTCACTCCGACCCTGACCGGAATCGCCGTCACGTAAGGCCGGAAATCCCACTCATCAAAATATCCGTCCATGTCCTCTGTAAACCTGGTCACTGCCGGCACATTTCCCTCCTCCCAGAGATAGAGAGCCTGGATTTTGGCAGGGTTTGGGACTGTATTCAGGACGGTTTCGTTTCCCTTAGGCTTTGGCGTCTTCTTAAGCATATCCTCTCTGGACCAGTCGCTGATACGGCCGCTTCCATAATCGTACTCCATTGGGAAATCCTCCGGTGTGACCACGGTGTCGGCTGATGTCCCTACGCAGACTTCCCGTCTGCTCTTTATATCCTGCACCGAAATTTCACTCCTTTCTGCATTGACCGCTTCCTCCACTGTCTGGATTCCCTGTTCCAGTTCGCTGACAGAGTTGACATCTGCTTTTCCTCTGCAGGCTGTAAAAACTGCCATGCACATGCCAAGCAGCGCCGCTGCTTTTATCCGTTTCATTATAAGCCACCTGTTTCTTAATTGTTTTTATGTATTTCATCATAACAAAATCGAAACCTCCAAAGAAGTCTCGATTTGTTCATCAGTTTATACCCAAACGTATTATGTTGTTCTTCAGACATTGAGCTTAAACCGGTATCCCACGCCCCACACCGTTTCAATCATTCTGGGACTGGCCGAATTCCGCTCCAGTTTCTGCCTCAGACGGTTGATATGTACGGTGACCGTATCCGTAGCCCCTACAGAATCCATCCCCCAGATCCGGTTAAAGAGTGTTTCTTTTGAAAAAGCAATATTCGGGTTCTGGGCCATGAGCAGAAGAAGCTCAAACTCCTTATTGGCCAATGTAATCTCTTCCCGCCCCAAGGCGCACTATAAAATGCCAGGCGCAGAGCTCATCCCCACACCCGGCACCTGGAACAGTTTCACAAGAATGGTACTTGGAATTTGTTCTTTTCTATCCGGCGGCAATACGTTTATCCTTCCATTGTTGGACGCACAACCAGATCAGAAATGTCCACGTTATCCGGCTGTGATATTGCGTACAGTACAGCATTAGCAATCGCGTCTGGTGTCAGACCGAAATTCTCATAGAATCTCGAAACCCTATCCTTTGTTTCGGATTCGGCAACCGCATTTAAAAGTTCTGTTTTGATCGCTCCCGGATAGATTGTTGTTGTGCGGATATGCGTTCCCTCCATGACGGACTCACTGTGAAAAGAGTCAAGCATTGCCCTTACAAAAGTGTTTTTTGCCGCAATAAACCGCATTTCCCGGAACAGATTTTGTTCCCGCCATAGATGAAGTCACAATAATATGACCGCTTTTTTGCGCCGTAAATTCCGGCAGAACTGCTGCCATCGTATTCAGCACGCCCTTGATGTTGATCTCCACCATTGCCTCCCAGTCGTTTACCTTCAGCTGGGACATATTTCCGGCAGGCATAATTCCGGCATTGGCAAACACCGCATCCACCTTTCCAAACCTTTCCTTTGCTAACTTTACCAGCGCAGCCATATCATCCCTATCTGCCACATCGGATTTCAGATAGACTGCGTTCTCTCCAATCTCAGACGCCAGCTTCTTAAGCCTGTCCTTGCGTCTTGCCGAAAGCACAACCTTCGCACCATTCGCCGCCAGCGTTTTTGCGGTTTCCTCACCAATTCCTGAAGAAGCCCCTGTGATGATGATTACCTTATTCTCCACATTCTGCATCATAGTGTCCTCCTGCCTTTATTTCTGCGTATTCACTGCCGGAACCATCGTCTCATACTGTTTCAGCTTCTCCGGAGTACTGGTATAATAGTGCTTTTCCTGATCCAGGCCCTCAATCTCCGCCATTTCCTCCCCAGTCAGCGCAAAGTCGAACAGATCCAGATTGGCCTTAATATGATCCGGATTCCTGGAACCGGGAATGACGATATTTCCCGCCTGCACGTGCCAGCGCAGAATGATCTGAGCGTTGGTCTTTTTATATTTTTCTGCCAGGCTGGTAAATACCGGCTCCTCAAGGAGCGCTTTATCCCCATGCCCCAGGGGATACCATGCCTGAATGGCCATGTCTGCCTTGGAAAGAAGCTTTTTAAGTTCTTTCGCCTGGGCATAAGGATGTACCTCTGTCTGCAGAACGGCTGGTTTGATCTCGCAGGCGTCAATAATTTCCTCAATCTGAGCCTCGGTAAAGTTGGACAAACCGATGGATTTTACCTTTCCCTCTTTGTATGCTTTCTCCAGCAGACGATAACCAGTCAGGTAGCAGCCTGCCGGCTGATGAAGAAGCATCAGGTCAATATAGTCCGTGCCCAGGCGCTCTAAGGTATCGTCCACAGCATTTTCATCGCTGTAAAACGTGGGCCACAGCTTGGTCTCCAGAAAGATCTCCGGCCTGGCCAGGCCGGATTTTTTCATGGCCCGGCCTACGGCCTTCTCATTGACATAGGCGTTGGCCGTGTCGATGAGACGGTATCCGCATCCAAGAGCGCTTAAGCAGGAAGCTTCCGCCTCGTCAGGAGACAAAAGAAAGGTGCCAATCCCTGCCATAGGCATTTTTACTCCATTATTTAAAGTTATGTAATCCATCAGCAATTCCTCCAATCATCTTTTTATTTAGCGCTGTGGCCGCCGAATACGTCAAACTCCATGGTATCCAGTCTGGAATCAATCATGGCAATCTCTTCCTGCGTCAGAACCACATTGCCTGCCTCAAAGTTCTCTTTCAGTCTTTCTATCTTGCGGGAACCCGGAATCGGAACGATGTAAGGCTTCTTGTTGATCATCCACGCAAGAGACAGCTGGCCCATGGTGGCCTTTTTTTCTTCTGCCATGTTTGTCAGCATATTCAAAAGCTCCTTCGCCTTTTCGTATCCTTCTTCGGTGTACTGAGGCATAGCCGCCCGGTAATCCTGGCTCCCCTCAAATTTTGTGGCAGGCGTGTACTTCCCCGTCAGGAATCCGTTTGCCATGGGAGAAAAAGCCACATAAGCAACATTCAGTTCCTCGCAGACGGCAAAAATCGTCTCATGCCATCTGGCCATCATGGAGTATCTGTTTTCAATGGCTGTAACGGGGCACACGGCATGAGCCCTGCGGAGATATTCCTCTGTAGTCTCCGAAATTCCCCAATAGCGGATCTTTCCCTCTTTGATCAGCAGGCCCATGGTCTCGGCCACTGCTTCCGGCTCCACTTTGGGATCGATCCGGTGCTGATAATACAGGTCTATATAATCCGTTCCCAGCTTCCTAAGGCTTTCCTCCACACTTTTTCTTATGGTTTCCGGGCTGCTGTCCAGTCTTAAGGAACGGTCCTGATTATGCTTTACACCCATCTTTGTGGCAATCACCACCTTGTCCCGAATGCCTTTGACCGCCTCGCCCACAAGCTCTTCATTGCAGGAAACCGTGCCGTCAGGGCTGACTCCGGTGTAAGCCTCGGCTGTGTCCAAAAAATCATATCCCATCTCACATGCCTCTCTCAAGGTCTTTACTGCAGCGCTTTTCTCCGTAGGATCTCCTGACGCATGGCTGAATCCCATGCATCCCAGGCCAACGGGATTGACACGCAGCTGGCTGGCTCCCAGTGTTCTCTTTTCCATTTTTATCATCCGCCTTTCCTTAAAATCCCAGGCCTCTCAGCCGGGAAAAATCTTAATCAACTTTATTTGTTTGATACCATCTAAAAATCAGACCGGCTGCTAAACTCCCGCCACTTATCATACTCATTCTTACGGTTATCCAAAACTGCGCCTGCCACCTTCACCGCATCCCTTCCTAACAGCAGCCGCAGCGGCGTATCCTCAGCCTCTATGGCCTCTATGAT
>CATLBO010000095.1 GCA_949879025.1 uncultured Hungatella sp.
CAGCGCCGCAATAAGCTTCACCGTTCCCTTCTCTGGTCCCATACAGCTAACCTTAAGCTTGATCACACTCTTTTTCGAGAGCAGAAATTTTACTACCCACACAGCACTTACCGCCTGGGAGATTACCGTGGCAAGGGCTGCCCCCTTAACTCCCATGCCGAACAAAAAGATAAATACAGGATCAAGGCAGATATTGATCACTGCGCCGATCAGTACAGAAAGCATAGCTGTCTTTGATGCCCCTTGCCCGCTGATAAATGTATTCAGTCCCAGTGCTGCCTGTACGAATATCGTTCCCACAAGATATATCCCTATGTCGGACTAAGCCATGCGGAAATTGCAAGAGTTTGTGATGACGCAATAAAAAATTCCATCTTAAATGATGAACCTATTACAGGCAAAATGATAATTTCATTATTAAACGAGCGGCATAATGTTTATTCATGTAAGGAGGCATAATCGAAATGGCCGTAGAAAAAAAGAATATTTTTCTGACTCAAACTGCCGAAACTATGCCTTATACATCAATATCAAGGCCAATAGGAACAAATTATCCAAAACGTACAGTTGCAGCACACGCAGCATTTATACAGAGAAAATTACAAGAATGTTATACAAATTCGTTGACACAAAAACAGGCTGCGGCAATTCGCTATAAAGAAGGGACATATCTTGAATTTTCCAGTGCTAAAGGACATGATTTAGCACTTAAAAGTTTGGAAAATCGAAAATCTGGAATACGCCTGTTGAATGTTCATGAGGATGAAGAAAGCGATATAGTGAAAGCAACTGTATATATCCCTGCTGGAAAGGAAAGTTTTTTCCTTAAGAAAGTTGATATATACGCAAGTGAGAAAACTGTAACAGGAACCCCCAAAAATAATGATTTGGTCAGTAGCATTGACGATATCAAAATAGCCATGCTTGATTCTTTTTGGAGTGGGAAGCCTGAAACAATGCCAGAAGATATACCAGTTTGGTGCGAAATTTGGCTTAGATATGATTTTAAGAAAAATACTCCGGAGACATGGAAAGAAGCAGAAGAAAGTATTTTATCAATATGTTCAGAATATCATATACATATTGACGAGAAACATATTATTTTTCCTGAACGTATTATAAAAATGGTGCATGCTAATGCCGAACAACTAAAACTTTTAATAGCTGCATGCCCATATATTGCAGAAATAAGACGGGCACAGGAGGCAACTACATTTTTTGCAGAATTGTCTAATAGTGAACAAAAGGAGTGGATAGATGAACTGCTTCATCGGACTGCATTCACGGATGGTAACGTGGCTATATGCTTGCTGGATACAGGAGTGACGGCATCCCATCCTCTGCTGGCACAGGCAGTGAATTTAGATCATGTTCAGGCTGTAAAATCGGCCTGGGGAGTTGGGGACCATCAAGGCCATGGAACAGAAATGGCTGGCATAGCTTTGTATAATAATTTAAAAGATGCACTTGTAAGAAAAACTAAAATAGAAATGCCGCAGAAAATTGAATCTGTAAAGATTTTGCCGCCAACTGGCGGAAATGACCCTGATTTGTATGGTGCGATTACAGAGCAGGCAGTATCATTAGCTGAGATAGCCAATCCGTTTGTAGATAGGGTTATTTGTATGGCAGTGACTTCACCAGAGTATAATACATTTGATGGAAGTCCAACTTCATGGTCGGCGGCGGTGGATAGCATTACATCTGGCGCCGATGAAGAAAGTATGAAAAGGCTTTTTGTTGTCAGCGCAGGAAATGTATATCCAAGCGAGTTAGAAAAAGCACCATTTCCAGACGCTAATACGCTGCATTGTGTTGAGAGTCCTGGACAAGCATGGAACGCTATTACTGTTGGAGCGTATTCAAATGATATAGATATAACGGATACTGATTTTAAGGGATATGCTCCTGTGGCAGAAGCAGGAGGAATGTCGCCATATAACTCCACTTCCGAATTATGGAGTAATAAATGGCCAATAAAGCCGGATGTATTATTTGATGGCGGAAATATGGCATCTAATGGTGTTGATTATTCTGAGTGTCCGGATTTGTCTTTGTTGACAACAAATTACAGACCGTTAATTAAAAGCTTCTCAACAATATGGGGGACAAGTTCTGCATCAGCACAAGCAGCATGGTTTTGTTCGCGGTTGTTGGCTGAATATCCAAATATATGGCCGGAAACTGTCCGGGCATTGATGATTCATTCTGCTAGTTGGACTGAACAAATGAAAAAGCAATTTTGTACTGTAGACACCAAAACTAAAGGACGCCGCAGGCTTTTAAGAACCTGTGGTTATGGCATTCCTAATTTGGAAAAGGCTATTCAATGTATGAATAATAGTGTTAACATGGTAGTCCAAGGCGAATTGCAGCCATATAATAGAAAAAGCATGAATGAAATGCATATTCATACGTTACCATGGCCCACAGATGTTTTGAAGTCACTGGGCAGTGTCAATGCTACATTGAAAGTTACTTTATCATATTTTATAGAGCCTGGTCCTGGAGAGATTGGATGGAAAGATAAGTATCGTTATCCTTCATGTGGATTAAGATTCGACGTAATTAACTCAAATGAAGAGATTGAGGATTTTAAGAAACGTATCAATGTAAAAATGCGTGGGGATGATAAAAAAGATAAGGGCGAAGGTACAAGCGGAAGTGAGCGATGGTATTTGGGTTCTGATAACCGTGATGTTGGATCAATACATTCCGATTATTGTGAATTGGCAGCAGCTGAATTATGTGACTGTAAAAATATTGCTGTGTTTCCGGTTATTGGATGGTGGAGGGAACGAAGCTATCTGGGCAAGCACGATAATAAAATAAGATATTCATTGATAGTTTCGTTATCCACGCCAAAAGTAGATGTGGATTTTTATACACCCATTATGACAGAAATTAGGAATGTTATTGAAACTGATATTTCGACAGATATTTTTGCCTAACTGGGAAAAAGAGGTTGTAACGATTATGATGAATTTGTTTGATGAAGAACAGATTATGAAGTCTTTTATTAAAAGTGAAAGGCATGATGAAGCTAGAGAAATAGCGGAAAGGATGATAAAAATGGGAAAGCTGTCAATTGAAGAAATTGCTTTATATCTTCCAACATTATCATTTGACGAATTAAAGGAACTTGAAGAAGAGGCTATACATTTAGGAGTATAATCAAAGACGCATGGAGCAGAGACTGTAAACCATGCGTCTTTTTGATATTTACCATGTAGGAATAAGATATCAGGAGAAAAGGGATGCAGTATGTTGTATGTTATAGCGGCGGGCATAGTTCGGCTCTTGCAGCGGTAGAAACAGTAAGACGGTTTGGAAATGAAAACGTTATTCTTCTAAATCATGATATTAGCTCGAAGGTCGAGTCAATAAAAATCAAAAAGTTTAAGAACCAGGTAGCGGAGTATCTTCAATTGCCGATAACCTACGCAAATTGCGAAGGGTTTGAGCAGAAGACTCCGCTTTCTTTATGTCTGGAGCATGGGAGAGTAAAGTTCCGTTCAGGCCATGAAATCTGTACATATTTTTTAAAAACACAGCCATTTTACCAATGGCTGGAAGAAAATTATCCGGTTTATGACGGCCAGATGTCCGAAGAGATTGTGCTTATCTATGGTTTTGATGAAAATGAGATACACCGTGTTGCAAGAAGGCGCAGGCATTTGGAAAGCATGGGATATGATACCCTCTATCCTTTAGTGGAGTGGCCGAGAACGATCAATAATATAGAAGAAATAGGTATTTCCAGGCCAAGGGTGTACTTTGAATCAAAGCATGCAAACTGTATTGGATGTCTGAAAGCCGGGAAACAGCATTGGTACAAGGTATACTGCTGCCATCGGGATATTTTTGAAGAAGCAAAGATGGTGGAAGAACAGATTTGTTTCAGCGTGCTTAAATGTGGATATTTAAAGGATTTAGAAGAAGAATTTGAAAAAATAAGACAGGCAAGGATTCCGGCTACGGAAAATATAGATTCTTACTGGTTCTGGAAATACGCCAGGCAGTAAACTATACAGGAGATGAATGTCGGCAATCCCTGCCGGAAAGTGAGAGGAAGGTTTATGGATGACATAGGGAGATGTGTATGCGGCATGGATGGTCAGAAGTATATCCTTGGACCATGTATATTAAGCGGAAGGCTGTTAATCCATGCGGATAAAAAGACCCGCCTATTTGTGGAAGGGAGCAGCTTTAGTGACGGGGTAATAAGCTGGAGATCTGGAAAAGAATATCCTGAGAAATGCCAGTATTTTCTTACAGGTTCGGCGTTACTGACAGATATAGAAATGGATTTATGCCCTCAATGGAGAGAAGGCGCAGTAGCTGTGAAAAAGGAGGATTTTGAAAGTACTCATGAGGTGTGGAACGGATGGAATACATTGACACCGCATATAAGTCAGTAATAGGTAGGTAAATTGAAAAAGTTGTGAAAAAGGAGACCATATTTACGGAATGATACAGTTCTGTAAATATGGCCTCTTTTTTTGTGAAATGGTTTTGACTGTATTAACTTAACATAACCACAAAGGTTGTACCGCCTCCCGGCGTATCTTCCACCCGGATTTTCCCTTTGTGCATATGGACGATTTCCTGTGCGATACAAAGCCCAAGACCGAAATGCTTCTTGTCTTTGTGTGCCTTGTCACAGCGATAAAAACGCTCAAATATTGACTCTTTCTCTGAATCAGGAATACCGATCCCATTATCTGCGACACGAATGGTAATCCTGCCGGAAGTTTCTGAAAGGGAAAGGCAGATCCGGCCATTTTCCGGAGTATAGCTTAAAGCGTTATCCAGCAGGATAGACAGCACCTGTTCGATACGCTCCCTGTCACAGGAATAAGGGGTGGACAATGTATCCGGCAGGATGAAATCAAGAGAAATATTTTTTTTCAGTGCCAGAGGCTCAAACTTTTCATACGCTGACAGTACCAGAGTATCCAGTTCTACGTTTGTTTTATTTATGGGGAAATGTGAACTGTCTGAACTGGATAATGTCAGCATATCATCGATCAACCGTCCCATTCGTTTCCCTTCCTGCATAATCATTTCAGAGAAATGCTCTGTCTCATCTGCAGAGGCTTTATCCATGGAGGAAAGGCAGGAGAGCATAAGTGCCAGAGGTGAACGCAGCTCATGTGAAGCTGCTGCTATAAATTCTGTCTGCTTCTGGCGGTTTATGATTAAGGGGCGGACCATGTGCCATGTGTAGAACCAGAAAAATATCCCAAGTAAGATAATCCCCAAAATATCCGCACCGGCAAATAAAACCCGGCTTACGTTTATGGAATAGGATAATTCCGTTAAAGGCTGCAGAACAGCGATATTCAGTATATGGCTGTTTTTCGGGATCAGTGCGATACAGGCATAGTAATTCTCTCCGTCTGTATGCAGTTCAAAAGCAGTATTGGAAGAAAGTTTCGTGTCTGAGGTGACGGACTCTTCCATGAGTCTGTATTCGTCCCGGGCTGTCTTTCTTGCCAAAGCAAATATTTGGGGATCCAGCCGTTGAGGTGACAGGTCTTCGAATATCAGTTTTGCCCCGTTATCCTGAATGTCCATCTCGAACTTTGTATCTGCTTTTAGCTGTGAAAACCATTCAAGAGAAAGTACAGACCGGCTCTCTATCTGGTGGATCAGCATAGCAGCTTTTAATTCAAAATTAGAAAAATAGCTTTCCCTGGCCTCTGCCTCAGAAAAAGAGAGGCAGATTAAGGACATCAGGAACAGGATCAGGCCGCTTATAAAGGTGCAGAAGAGGGTCAGCCGAATATGAAGCCGTTTAAACATAAGGCACCTCCAGACGGTATCCGATACCCCGCACCGTTTTGAGAAGCAGGGTGCTTCTCACTCCCTTCAGCCGGCGGCGCAGGAGATAAATATAGTTATCCAGATTCCCATCCTCCACGGAAGCGTCCGGGCCCCATACTCTAGAAAGAAGGGAGGCGCGGGGAATCGTCATGCCAGGATTGCGAAGAAAGATTTCCAGTAAATTCCCCTCTCTTGCCGAAAGAGAGCAGGAAATTTTATCACAGTATAGAACCTTCTGCTTCACATCAAAAGAAATATCCCCCAATTTTAAAGGTTTGTCGCCCTCCCATTTAACAGGGCGCCGTAAAATGCTGTGTATTCTGGCAAGGAGTTCCTCGAAAGCAAATGGTTTTACAAGGTAATCGTCCGCTCCGCATTCAAGGCCGGTGACTTTGTCTTGCAATGCCCCCATGGCAGTTATAAAAATGATGGGTGTATAGATGTCCTTTTCCCGTGTGATTTTTAAGACGGAGATCCCGTCCAATACGGGAATCATCCGATCCAACAGGATCAAGTCATGCGCCTGCTGCTCAATAAAGTGCAGGCCATCCACACCGTCATGGCAGATATCTGTCTCAAAATGTTCCCGTTCCAATTGGAAGCGCAGGGTCTCTGCCAGTGATTTGTCGTCTTCTATAATTAAAATTCGCATGAGATAGCCCTGCCTTTCGTTTTGTATTCTGTCAATGCAGCATGGATATTACTGATTATATCACAGAAACCTCTAAGAAACCTCTAAAAAAGCTTTTTCAGTTTAGAGATAGGTTAGAGATTAGTAAGGTACAATATTGTACGGATATTGTGACAGTACCAAGGAGGAAGATATGGGAACAGATTTACACAGCAGAAGGCAAAGAAATCATGGACGCAAATTAAAGAAAGTGTTGTTTATTGGCTTTTTAGCGGGACTGGTATGCGGTTTACTGCTTGGAGCTTTGGCTTTTATCATCGGAAATGCATGGAAGGAAAAAAGAAATGAAGCCGGAAATGCTGCGAAAAAAAATAAAGAAGTTTCCAGACAGGCTTCATTTCATGGAAATGCGGCGACAGTCGGCTTAAATACGGATACTTATCCGTCTAAAAAAGATGACTGGAGACTGGTGCTGGTCAATGAATCCCATCCTTTGGATGAAGGATGGAAACCGGAACTTGCGGAAGTCGTGAAAGACCGTTATGTGGATGCCCGGATTCTGGATGCGGCGGCAAAAATGCTGGAAGACGCGGCTGGTGCGGGAATGAGCCTGTATGTCTGTTCTGCATATCGGGATTATGAGAAGCAAAGGGAGATTTTCGACAGCAGCATGGCAGACCGGCTTTCTCAGGGGTATGGACCGCTGGACGCATATGAAGAGACAAAAAAATCCGTGGCGTTTCCGGGAACGAGTGAGCATGCCACAGGGCTTGCGCTGGACATTACATCCGCACAGTATGTGGAACTGAATGAGAAGCAGGCAGATACAGAGGAAGCGAAGTGGCTTGCCGCTAACAGTTGGAAATATGGGTTTGTACTGCGGTATCCTCCTGAAAAGGCAGATGTAACAGGGATAATCTATGAACCCTGGCATTATCGCTATGTGGGGCAGGAGGCAGCAAAAGAAATGACAGAAAAGAATCTTACACTGGAAGAATATAATGGCAGACTTAAGGGAGATAAAAACGAATTGGAGTAAAGAGAAATGAAAAGACAAGGTGCGAATCGGAGCCTTGTCTTTTCATTTCAGGGAAGCAGCTTTTGAAATGCCAAAATTGTTTTATATCCATTCTGCGGTGTACTTTCCATTTTCATTGTCCCATCGTGCGCCTCTACAATCTGCCTCACCAGCAACAGCCCAAGCCCATGCCGCAAGTCCAGCCGTTCATCGGTACTTTCCATATAGTGCGGTTTTTCTTCCAGTTCCCGCAGCTTTTCGGCGGACAGGCCCACGCCATTGTCGGCAACGGTGAGAAAAATAGCCGTGTCAGAGCAGGCAAGCCGCAGGATGATGGTACAGCCCTGTGGGTTGTGACGGATGCTGTTCTGTACCAGATTACTAACAGCCCGTGAGATCAGCCGCTCGTCACATTCTATGACCGCAGTTTCAGCATCTTTGGAAATTTCCGTTTCTAACGAGTATTTTTCAGGGATACCGGCATTGAGCAACTCCACCGCATAAGAGCGCAGCAGCCTGGACAGACGTACCGGAGCTTTTGTGAGCGGCTGCATTTCGTATTCCAGCTGTGATACCAGATTCAAGTCCTGTACCAGATCTTTGATTTTTGTGCTCTGTGCCCGAATAATCTCTGCCTCCTGCTGAATATTTCCGCTGGCTGCATGGTCGCCGGCAATCCGCTGGGCATAACCCATAATCATAGAAAGCGGGGTGCGTATATCATGGGAAACACCGCTGATCCAGTTGGCACGTGCCTGGTTCTGCCTGCTTAATACCTGGGACGCCTGATTTACACTGTCAGCAATTTCCGACAATTCGCCGTGAATAGACAGATTGACAGGCTTACCGGCAGACAGTGTCTTAATAGATGTCATAATCGGCTCCGTGTTTTTGGAAATCTTACGTTTGGAAAAATAGTAAACCAGGAACAAAAGCAATATGTCTGCCGCCAGGATGCCTGTTACGAAAAGCGGAAAAATCCTGACTGCCCGCATAGGGAGATAGTTTCCCGTCAGTTTCATAAAACTGTCCTTCGGGTAGCCCAGTACCAACAGGCCATCTTCCATACTCCGCACAAAAACGGGATAGTCCTTAAGATAGCCTTTTGAGAATACGGCGATATCCTGGGTCCTGTACTGTGTTGGTACTTCCTCCGGTAAAGACACCGACCAGTCACAGCCCCCGCCCTCATTCAGATACATGGCCCAGATTTGGTTACGGTTCAGTTCCCGCGCCGTTTCTTCTGATATGCCGGAAACAGACAGATCAGCGGCCACTCTCTCCAGCATATTTGCAGGGGACGCCGCACCGTATTCCCGGAATACGATCCCCCCAAATGTCAGAGAAAACGCCAGGATGTTGACAAGTAAAAGGACCAGAACAAAGGCAAAAAAAGAAAGGAGATACTTTGATATATATTTTCCAAATGCTTTCATCGGTTATTTCCTCGCTACTAGCTTATAGCCCAGCCCCTTGACCGTCAGCAGGGAAACCGGATTTGACGGGTCTGCCTCTATCTTCCCCCGGATGCGGCGCACATGGGCGTTCAGGCTGTTTTCATAGCCAAAAGGATTGTCGCCCCACAGGGCTTCGCAGAGCGTGTCCACAGTCACAATGCGTCCCTCATTCTTCGCAAGGGTTTCCAGCAGCTTATGCTCCATCGCTGTCAAAGGAAGTACCTCACTGCCGTTGTCCACTTCGGCCCGGCTGAAATCCACCGTACAGCTGTGAAGCTTCAAAATTGGCGCATCCTCCTTGTAGCAACGGCGCAAAACCGCGTAGATCCGCAGTAAGAATTCCTGGGGAAGAAAGGGCTTTGCGATATAATCATCGGCTCCAAGGCCGAGCCCGGCCAGCTTGTCCCCTGCTTCGTCACGGGCTGTCAGAAAAATGATGGGAATGTCCGTCCATGTGCGTATCTGCCTCATCAGGGAAAACCCGTCGCCGTCCGGGAGCATTACATCCAAAATCGCCAGATCAGGCTTTTCCGCTTTGGCGGCGGCAATTCCCTCTTTCATATTGGGGGCAGTAACAAGATACTGAAAGCCCTCATCTGTTAGTATAGCTGTTATCATTTTCAAAAGCTCCGGTTCGTCATCAACCAGCAGGAGCTTCTTACTGTGTAAAAATGTATTGTCCATCGCGGCACCTCCCCGACAAGCTGTACAACCTACATAAATTGTGTTTTTGTCAGCTTGATTATAGCATAGCCTGTCTGCCTTGTGAACGGCTCTTTGAAAAAGTAAGGTAAAAGTAAGGACGTGGGAGCGTAGATGTCAGATTGATGTTGTACCATAGAAATATCGAAAGGAGATGTTTGTATGGACTACATTATTACAACAGAACAGTTGACGAAAAAATACAAAAACTTTACTTCCGTCAACAATGTTTCGCTTCACATTCAAAAAGGCAGTATTTATGGTTTCTTAGGTCCCAACGGCGCTGGCAAATCTACGACTATGAAAATGCTGCTGGGACTGACCGCTCCCACAAAGGGCAGCTTTACCATTGACGGAAAGCACTTTCCCGATGACCGGATTGCCATTCTCAAAGAGATTGGTTCATTCATTGAATCACCTTCTTTTTATGCAAATCTGACCGGCCGGGAAAATCTTGACATCATCCGCAGAATTTTGGGGCTGCCGAAAGATTCTGTTGAAGATGCATTGAATTTGGTTGGCCTGACCGAATTTGGCGGACGGCTGGCAAAGAAATATTCGCTGGGTATGAAACAGCGTCTGGGTCTTGCAGGTGCGCTGCTGGGGAGGCCACCGATCCTGATTCTGGACGAACCGACGAACGGCCTCGACCCCTCCGGCATCCATGAAATCCGAAATCTGGTGAAGTCTCTGCCTGACCTGTATGACTGTACGGTTCTGATTTCGTCTCACATGCTGTCAGAAATTGAGCTGATGGCAGATGACATCGGTATCCTCAATCATGGACGGCTGCTGTTTGAGGGCAGTTTAGATGATCTGCGTCAGAGAGCTTTGCATTCTGGATTTGCAGCGGATAATCTGGAAGATATGTTTCTCTCTATGGTGGAAAAGGATAACGCTGTCAGAAAGCAGAGGGCAGACCTATGAACGCACTTTGTATTGAACTTCGGAAAGAAAAAAGAACCGGCGTCATTTCCGTATTGCTGGCCGTAGGCATTTTAGGAGCTGCATACGCATTTGTTAACTTTTTTGTGCGGAAAGATACGCTTTTGAACCTGCCGCTGGCTCCTATGGATGTTCTGCTGACACAGCTTTATGGCATGATCGTGGTTCTGAATATGTTTGGGATCGTAGTCGCTTCCTGCATGGCTTACAACATGGAGTTTAAGGGAAACGCGGTCAAAAAAATGTATATGCTGCCTATGAGCGTTCCGGGGATGTACCTTTGCAAATTTCTGATCCTGACCTTTATGCTTTTGGCAGCGATAATTCTGCAAAATCTTGCGCTTGCCAAAATCGGGATGACAGATCTGCCGCAGGGCTCATTTGAAATGATGACGGTCATTCATTTTGCGGCGTATTCGTTTATTACCGCTATGCCGGTACTGGCCTTTATGCTGCTGATTTCTTCACGGTTTGAAAACATGTGGGTTTCCCTCGGCGTTGGTGTTGCGGGATTTTTAAGTGGTATGGCGCTGGCAAATTCGGATATGGCTATTCTGATGGCACACCCTTTTGTTGTGATGCTGAAGCCGGCGGTTGCTATGAGCGCACAGCCGGATGGGACTGTGATCATTGCTTCTTTGATTGAAACACTTTTGTTTCTTGCCATCGGCTTATGGATGGCAAAAAATCTTCGTTATGAATAGTAGGAGGGATGACTGAAATGAGTTTTTTGGAATTACTCAAAATCGAGTTTATGAAAGTGAAACGATCTAAAATCGTGCCGCTGATCTTTATTGCCCCGCTGTTGGTGGTCGCTTCCGGGATTGCGAATCTGAGCAGTTATTTCACGCCGGAGTATACAAATGCGTGGCCTGCCATGTTCATTCAAAGCGCTTTAGTTTACGCTTACTATCTGCTTCCGTTCAGCATGATCGTGGTCTGTGTGATGATTGCAGGACGGGAAACGGGAAACAATGGCATCCTGAAAATGCTGGCCTTACCGGTCAGCCGGCATATGCTTTCTATTGCCAAATTTTGCGTGCTGGTGTTTTACCTGTTCATGGAAATGGTTGTATTCCTTGCGGTATTCGTAACAGCAGGGCTGTTCGCTACGCACACGATGGGGATCACGGAAACACTGCCCGTTCTTTATTTACTGAAATGGTGTGTGGGCTTATTCCTTACCATGCTGCCCTGTGTAGCGATGATGTGGGCAATTACCGTATTGTTTGAAAAACCGCTCCTGTCCGTGGGAATGAACCTGTTCCTTGTAATTCCAGGCGTTCTGGCAGCCAATACGCCGCTTTGGATTGCATACCCGTATTGTTACAGCGGTTATCTGGTATCCTGCTCACTTCATGACTTTACAGCAGAATCCTCCGATACTGCGTTTTCACTGTTCCCGTTCCTGCCCTGTGCGATACTGGTGTTTGGCCTGGTATTCGCCCTGGCAGTCACACAATTTGGGAAAAAAGAAATGAGGTAAAAACTATGAAAAATAAGAAACTGAAATCTTTAAGTATTGTGGCGCTCATTGTGAGTGTCCTGCCTGCAGCAGCACTTATCCCTGCTTTTTTAAAAATTACCCTGTCGGATGGGGTGCGTACCGTATGGGCTGGCTCAAATATTATTTTTGTCTTGCTGGGGCTGCTTCTGTCGGTGGTCTGTGTGCGAAACAAAGAAAGCCGCAGTACCGTAAATATTATTTCTATGGTGGTTAGTGTCCTGTGGATTCTGATGATGGCGGGGATTGTTGTTCTTGCCCTGTTTATCAATTTTGTTCAGTAAGAGAGGTATCAGAAATTATTTTTGCATAAGTACGAAAGGCGGCAGAGGAATCTTGTCGCCTAAAAATTTCCCAAAAATGTCTTGCTTGTTACGCCGCGTAATGATTTATAATACGTTTCAGGAGGTAAATTCAGGAGGTAAAGGACTATGTCAAAATGCAGGGCAATTCCAGACGGATATATGACAGTTGGAGAAGTTGCGAAGAAAGTAGGAACAACTGTCCGAACTTTGCAATATTACGACAAAGAGGGATTACTCTCTCCATCAGCAGAAAGCGAGGGCGGGCGCAGGCTTTATACGGATAAAGATTTAGTTATACTTCATCAGATTTTGTCCTTGAAATCATTAGGATTTTCTTTGAATGATATAAAGCAACGCTTAATTCCTTTAGAAACACCGACTG
>CATLBO010000096.1 GCA_949879025.1 uncultured Hungatella sp.
GCCATGATTCGCACACTGCCTCAAACATGTTAATCAGGCTGGTAATGCCTGCAAATGCCACGGATACGAAGAAAAATACTGCAAACATCTGCCCCAGAGGCATCTGGGCGAAAACCTGAGGCAGCGTAATAAACATAAGCGGCGGGCCGCTGGCTGGTTCTATTCCGAAAGCAAACACTGCAGGCATAATAGCCAGACCTGCCAGCATTGCTGCAATAGTATCAAACACCGCTGTATTCACTGATGCGCCTACAATGTCTTCATCCCGTCCTAAATAAGAGCCGTAAACAATCATGCCGGAACCGGTAATGGATAAAGAAAAAAACGCCTGGCCCATAGCCATCACCCAGGTATCTGCCTTTAACAGATATTCCCATTTTGGAATAAACAGAAATCGGTATCCGTCTGCAGCCCCGTCTAAAAAAAACACCCGGACAGCCAGTACCACAAACAAAACAAAAAATGCCGGCATCAAAACTTTATTGATTTTTTCAATCCCCTTTGTAGCCCCCACCATTAAAAGACCACAGGCAATTATCACCACCAGCACATGGCAGGGTATATTGCCGAATGCTGAGGACATTTCTCCAAAAAAGCCGCCAGCATCTGTAGTAAACAGCTCCCCGGTGATGCTGGCTCCCAGGGTCCGCAGCACCCATCCCAGAATCACCGAATACCCAATGGCAATGCCAAGAGAACCCATAAGCGGAATCCACCCCAGCAGATATCCTGTTTTTCCCTGCTTTCGAGTGCTCCAGCAATACTCATAGGAGCCTAGTGTCCCTGTGCCTGCCCGCCGTCCGATGGCAAACTCCACCGAAAGGCCTGTCAGCCCAAAAAGGGCAATAAACAGCAGATACGGGATTAAAAACGCTGCCCCGCCATACTGTCCCAGCCTGTAAGGGAATAGCCAGATGTTTCCCATGCCCACGGCAGAGCCCACGCATGCCAGTACGAATCCCAGCGAATTCTGAAATCCTCCGTTCTGGTGGACTTTTCCTGATAGTTTTCCGTTTCTTTTCTGCTTCTGTGCCATAATGATTCCTTCTCCCAATCGCTTCCTGACATTCTGATTTTTATGCCCTTTTCCATAAACAGCCTTTATCTGCTTGTAATCCGTTTCTCTCTAATATATACTAGAAATAATTATTTGTAAAATTAATAATATTAATACCTACAATCGACTTTTTCAATCAGGAGATGCAATGGACATTAAAAATCTGGAAACTTTTATCCAAGTGGCAGAACTGAACAGTTTTACGAAAGCAGCAGAAAATTTGGGATATTCCCAATCCACTGTGTCATTTCAGATAAAGCAGCTTGAAAAAAACTTAGGCACCCAGCTTTTTGAGCGGATCAACCATACCATATCCCTAACTGACAAGGGACGAGAGGTTTTAACATACGCCCATAAGATTCGCCGGCTGGCACAGGAAATGGAAAAACAGCTTCAAAGGGAACAGGCTGTCAGCGGTCATGTGCGCATTGCCATGGCAGACTCCCTGTGCAGCTGGCTTTTAAAAGATGACTTTGGAACCTTCCGCCGCCGTTTTCCGCAAATCACTTTAAAAATCATCCCCGCCAGCACAGAGGAGATGTTCCGACTCCTGAACCAAAATGAAGTAGATATGGTATACACTCTGGACAACCATATCTATGACAGCGCCTACATCATAGCCAGCGAAGAAAAGGTAACAAGCCACTTTGTGGCGGCTCCTGGCTATCCCGAATTAAAAAATCCTTGTATTTCCATAAAGCAGCTTGTTTCTTTTCCTTTCCTTCTCACGGAAAAAGGCATGAGCTACCGTCGTCTCATGGACGAAAGGCTGGCCGCCCTTTCCCTTGCAGTCTACCCTGTTCTGGAAACCGGCAATGCTGATCTTATCTGCCGCCTTGTAGAGCAGAATATGGGAGTCTCCTACCTTCCTGATTATGTGACGAAAGAATCTGTGGAAAAGGGGCGTCTCTGTTATCTTCCTATTGGAGGATTCGAAATTGACATCTGGCGCCAGCTTTTCTATCACCATGATAAATGGGTTACCCCTCAGATGCAGGCAGTTATGGACTACCTTGCTGCAGAATCCAACAGAAGGAAAGGTTAGTACTGGCTCAAAACTGACTTTGCATCCCAGTAGCCCTGCTCTATCCGCCTTTTTGCCCCCTCTGCCGAAAAATCCAGGGTTCCTGTCATGAAATCGCCCTGGTCCTGGGACGGAATAATCTGAATCATGGATGCCCCTGGAAACTCCTCCTCATCCACAATGCTGCGTCTGCTTAGATGAACCACCAGAAAATCCCTGTACCCTGCATGATACAGCGGACGCACCGGAACATTATCCTTAAGCCCGCCGTCAAGGTACAGGCTCTTCCCAAATCTGACCGGTCCGAAAATCCCCGGCAGCGCCGATGTTGCCAAAAGTATGGTTTCCATATCATTCTGACTCATTCCTGTCACATTAATGTAGTCCATCTGATTGGCCGTAACGTTAAAGCAAGCCAGATAACAGGGTATCCCGCTGTCTGCAACCTTATCCACATTCAGTTCCTGCCGTATAATCTGAATCAATCCGCCCCTTGAGAATATGCCCTCTTTCAGCATAGATTCCGCATCTTCCACAGGTCCCTTCTCCACCAGGGCTTTCAGCTCCTCCAGCAAAGAAGTTTCTCCCGGATCAAGAATTTTCTCTGCAGTCATAGTAAGCCAAATGTGTTCCGCCCTGTCATAATCTCCCTGCACAATCAGCGTGCCGTTTAAACCTCCCACAGAAGCTCCTGATACAGCCCGGATCTTTTTATCCATACCCAGTTCCCGCATGGCCTTCCACACACCTATTTCATATGCCCCTTTTCCGCCGCCTCCGGCTAAAATCAAAGCAGTCCCTTCCATCTTGATTCCTCTTTCTATTAATCTCTTACTATTTATCTATGGCATAATTTTAAAATGGCTACCTTAACATAAATTATATCCTTTTCTTCCATGATCTAACATCCTATCTCCAAATTATCCCCGGTATCTAACCTTGTACTCCGGCAAATACTATTTCTTGTACCGCCATAAACTTTTCCAGATGTAAGGAGGATTTTATGCTTTTATCCTGCATTGCTTACGCTGTTATCCCTATTTACACACTGCTTTTTGTCAAAGGAACCAACTGGTTTACTTCCAACCTGTCAGTTATCGGCAGCCGTCCCACCAGGCGCACTGCCTTTTTCCTTCTGGGTGTCATTATGGGGATTTACTACTATGAAGTCATAAAAAAATTGCTGGTATATCTGCCCCGCCACATCTGGGAAAACAGGCTCCTGGCTTCAGCCCTGCTGCTGCTTCTTCTGGCAGTCACAACCCCCTATCTTCCCGATTCTGTACCAGTTCAGGCCTTCTTACATGTGGTATTTGCCTTTCTGTCCTCCGTTTTTCTGGCGCTCTGCCTGTTTCTGGTCTTGTGGCGTCTCTCTGCCTTATCTCCTTCTGCCAGATATTTTCTGCGCCCTTACCGCATTTCCATGGTGGGAATCACGGTTATCAGCGCTGTCCTTTTAGCTGTGGCAGGTATCATCAGTACTGCTTTAGAAATATTTTTCATTATTGCCACTACCATACTGGTACAGAAATTATATGTCCTTTCCTCTTGCATTTTTTCCTCATAAGGTTACAATAAAAGCAGCGACTTTCATATAATATAATGAGAGGAGGAACGGTTGTGAAATGAAGTTCCACAGCTGAAATCGTTCCGGCCACTTGGCAGGTGACCCACAGCGGTCCGTGCCAAAACATATTATACTAGGAGGATAATATTATGAATGCTGTAATGGAAAATCTGCTTACCAGGCGAAGTATCCGCGCTTTTGAAAACAAGGAAATTCCCAGGGAGGAACTGGATCAGATCCTAAGAGCCGCCCAATACGCTCCCAGCGCCATGAACCGTCAGACATGGCAGTTTACCGTGCTGTGCAGCCGCCCCAGAATCCAGGAACTTGCCGCTGCCGTGGGAAAAGCCCTGGGCAGGGAAAACTACACCATGTATGAGCCCCAGGTAATTATTATTACCTCAAATCTCCGCGATGCACGCTTTGGCATTGACGACAATGCATGTGCCCTGGAAAACATTTTCCTGGCTGCCCACTCATTTGGAATCGGCTCTGTGTGGATCAATCAGCTCCGCGATGCCTGTGATGACCCTGAAGTGCGCAGAATTCTTAGAGACATGGGCATTCCGGATAACCATACAGCTTACGGCATTGCAGCCTTAGGGTATGCAGCGCCGGCAGCCCCCAAGGAAATAGCAAAAACCGGAAAAATTGTTTTCGCCTGACAGCACTGGCTTAAATCTTAAAAACCGGCCAAAAGACGGATACACTGTCATACAGCAGCCAGTGTATCCGCCTTTTCCCTTTTTATGTCTTTTATTTCTCCGTCATCATCATCATAATCTCATTGCTCCGGCTGACAAACTTTGTCATCCTCTCTGCGCTCAGGCTTCCATGGGTCAGGGAAGCCATATCGTAAAGCTGCTGACAGATCTTCTCAGTCAGTTCTCCCTCTCCATGATTTACCACATACTGAACCAGTTTGTGATTGGCATTGAGTACCAGAGTCTCCCCTTCATTTCCAAACATGGAGGGGTCCATACCGTACATATTGTACATCTTCATCATATCCTGCATCCTTCTGCTTTCCTCGGATACAGTGATCATAGAAGCCACCTGCTCATTCTTCAGCTTTTCAACTTTAATCTCCAGCTTGTCATTGCCTAAAGCTTTCTTAAAGGTTTCTGTCAGCTTGTCTGTATCTGCCTTAAAGCTTTCCTCATCCTCTTTCTTTATCTCCTCCTTAAAGGTATCAGTTAAGTCGGCGTCAATGCGCATGAACTTTAAGCCTTCCTTCTTCTGCTCCATCTGGCTGATAAACGGGCTGTCAATGTTGTGGCTCATGATCACTGCATTCAGCCCTTCTTCCCGGAACATATTAATGTACTGGCTTTGCTCTTTCTCATCAGTAACATAATAGATAACGTTCTCGTGCTTTTCTTTGGCATCGTCCAGGCAGTCCTGAAGGGTCATGTATTTTTTATCCAGGTCTTTAAACAGCACATACTCCTTTATCTTCTCCTCAAACTTGCCATCTTTCAGGCAGCCGAATTTAATAAACGGGCTGATGTCGTCCCAGTATTTTTCATAAGACTCCCTGTCCGTTTTGCACATGCCAGTCAGTTTGTCTGCCACCTTCTTGGTAATATAGTCAGAAATCTTCTTAACAAACCCGTCGTTCTGCAGAGCACTTCTGGACACGTTCAGCGGAAGATCAGGGCAGTCGATGGCGCCCTTTAAAAGCATCAGGAATTCCGGAATTACCTCTTTAATATTGTCCGCAATAAATACCTGGTTGTTGTACAGCTTAATGGTTCCCTCCAGGCTGTCATACTCCGTATTGATCTTGGGGAAGTACAAGATACCTTTTAAATTAAACGGATAGTCCATGTTCAGATGAATCCAGAACAGCGGCTCCTTATAATCCATAAATACCTTCCGGTAGAAGGACTTATACTCCTCCTCCGTGCACTCATTGGGATGCTTGTTCCAAAGAGGATTTACATCATTAACCGCTACTGGCCGTTTCAGAATCTTATATTTTTCCTTTGCAGGAGATACTTCCACGACTTCTTTTTCGCCGTTTTCATTCTCCTTCTCCTCTGTCTTGGCCTCTTCCACAATAGTCTCTACAATGGTATCCTTCTCTGTCAGCTGATCCTTCTCGATCGTCTCATACTGAGGCTCTGCCTCTGCATTGTTCAGAAAAATCGGCACCGGCATAAAGCCGCAGTACTTTTCCAAAACTTCTCTTGCCCGGTATTCATTGGAAAACTCCACGCTGTCTTCATTCAAATACAGAGTAATGGTGGTTCCGAAATTTTCTCTTTCCCCGTCTCCCATCTGGAACTCTGTACCGCCTTCAGATTCCCAGTGTACAGCCTTTGCGTCCTTCTTATAGGATAAGGTATCAATGGTCACTTTATCCGCTACCATGAATGCGGAATAAAAGCCCAGGCCGAAATGTCCGATGATCTGATCTTCATTGGCCTTATCTTTATATTTATTCAGGAAATCCTGTGCGCCGGAAAAAGCAATCTGGTTAATGTACTCCTCCACTTCTTCCTCAGTCATGCCAATGCCGTTATCTGTCACGGTAATAGTCTTGTCCGTCGGGTTCACAATTACCTGAATCTTGTACTCCACATCCTCCGGCTTTTCAAACTCCCCCATCAGCTCCAGTTTCTTTAATTTTGTGATGGCGTCACAGCCATTGGAAACCAGTTCTCTGTAGAAAATGTCGTGGTCGGAATATAGCCACTTCTTGATTACCGGAAATATGTTCTCACTGCTTATAGATAAACTGCCTGTTTTTGTTGCCATATCAAACACTCCTTTTTCTTCTTGATTTATCTTTTTACTGCCTACAGAGTATTCTAGTACTGATAGAACAAATTGTCAACAAAAATTTAGCACTCATTTAAAAAGAGTGCTAGCAACATTCAAAACAGAAAAAATCATAAGAACCATTGCTGATTTCTGTCCTTTGTGATACAATTTGTCCGCAGTTTATCAACAGGCTATGATCCAGTGGGGCTGATTTCTCCCGTTGTTCCCTCACAGAAAGGCTAAACATGAATTCCATTATTGATTCCGTTACCGCAATCCTGAATGACACTCCTTTTAAGCTTGTCATAAGCAAGCCTGTCTCCAAAGACCAGCTCTGCAAAAAAATTGTCATTGACAGCAAAGGCACTTATTACCAGATATCCAAGTACACTGATAAGCAGGTTTTTCATGAGAATGTCAAGGCTGACCATCTCTGTTCCAAATGCACGGATTACCTGGAAAATAGCTACAGACAGCTGAATGCATGGTCCAAAGACAAGGAATACTCCATCTCTGTGTCAAAGAAAAAGAAAGTCCTGTTTAACTCCAGGGCCGGAAAAACTCCCTATGAGCTTCCCTGGAAGCCTGCCCACAACAGGCAGAAAAATTATATCCTGCCGGAAGGTGAAATCATCCCTCCCCTTATTGACATGGGAATCTTTACTGCCAGCGGAAAGGTAGTCAAACCCATGTATGATAAATACAGGCAGATTAACCGGTTTATAGAGCTGATTGATGATGTAGTAAGAAAGCAGGCTTACACGCATTTAAATATTATTGACTTTGGCTGCGGCAAGTCCTACCTGACTTTCATCCTCTATTACTATCTGACCGAAATCCGCCGTCTGCCGGTAAATATTATCGGTCTGGATCTGAAAGAGGATGTCATAAAAAAATGCAGAGCAGCCGCTGAAAAATACCACTATACAAATTTAAGCTTTGAACTTGGGGATATTCATGGTTTTCAATGCCCTTTTGACGTGGATATGGTTATTACCCTTCATGCATGTGACACTGCAACAGACTATGCACTTTTCAATGCAATTTCATGGAACGCCAAAATGATCTTTTCCGTTCCCTGCTGCCAGCATGAATTAAATAAACAGATTTCCACAGATACCTTTTCCCTGTTCACAAGATACGGCATTATCTCCGAACGGTTTACCGCCTTGATGACAGATGCCATTCGGGCAAATCTTTTAGAATATTCCGGTTATAACACTCAGCTGCTGGAATTTATAGATTTGGAGCACACGCCGAAAAATATATTAATACGCGCTGTGCAGAATCCCGGGAAATCCCGGTCTGCCAGACAGGAAGCGCTGGAGGAAGCAGAAAGAGTCATTTCCGAATATCATGTAAATCCTGCCTTGTACAGGCTTCTTTGCAGCAGCTGACACTTATGATAAAGAATCCCATGTTCTTCAAAATAAAAGCCCTGCCGGCTTTTTGCTTTATTGCTGAAAGCCGGCAGGGCTTTGCTTCTTTATACCATTTCGTCTATGCAGACAGCCCCATAAGGACGTATGCTCATTTTATAGGCATTTCCTTTCCCCAAAGCCTTTTCAATATACTCTACATACTCATCCACCAGATCATTGGGCAGCATGGCCATAATTACACCTGCAAACCCGCCGCCGTGGATTCTGCACGCCCCTCTTTTCTTCTCTGCAATGAACAGCTCTGTCAGCGCCAGCGCAATGCTGATTCCCTGCTCCTGAACATTACTGGTAGTATAGCAATTCTGCAGCCACTTCCAGGAAGAATTTCCGGAAGCCGTAATCCCGGCCAAAAATTCGTTAAAGCGGTTTTCCTTCAAAGCAGCTACTTCCCTTTCAACCTGTTTATTCTCTTCAAAGAAATGCAGTGCTCTCATAACAGACCGATCCCCTGCAAATGCCCTTACCTTTGCAAGATTCTCAATTACATCCTCTTCTTTCACCTGGGCACAGACTTCTTTTCCAAAATACTCTGCCACTTTCTTCATCTCATTAGGTATAGACGAGTAGTCTGCACTTAAATCTGCATGCCCCTTTCCTGTATTGACAATAATCAGACTGTGGTTCTGAGAACCAAAGTCAAAAGGAATCTGCTCCACTTTTGGATTCTGCGGATCATAAAAGTCAATGGTAATCAAGCCGCCTACGGCGCAGGCCATCTGATCCAAAAGTCCTGAAGATTTATTCCAGTAATGGTTCTCCGAATATTTCCCTATATGGGCATATGCTACTACGTCCATTTTGCTGTCATTGAAAAATACATTAAGGATGGAGCACAGAAGCATCTCAAATGCAGCTGAAGAGCTGACACCTGCAGCACTGATTACATTGCTGGTTATGTAAGCGTCAAAACCGCCTATTTTGTATCCCATCTCCTGGAATCCTTTTAAAAGTCCTTTTACCAGGTCAATGGTTCCGGCCATCTTGCTGCTGGGTGCCAAATCCGCCAGATCAATAGAAAACTTCTGATCAAATGTTTCACTGACAATGTTTACTTTATTATTGTCATTTTTTGCCGCTGCGCCTACGCAGTCTAAATTGATGCTTCCTGCAAGAACCTTGCCGTGATTGTGATCCGTATGGTTTCCGCTGATCTCTGTTCTGCCTGGGGAAGTAAACATTTTAATCTCTTTGTCCCCAAATTCCCTTTCAAACTTTTGAACCAGGTCTTTATAGCGTTTTACATTCTTCCCCACATTTTCTTCACCGTACAATTTTGCCATCAGTTCATGAATGGATGCAGAATCGAGAAGTTTCATAGTCTCTGTTTTCATTTTTCATTTTCCTTTCTATGTTCATTTTTGCTGCTGCCAGACAGCCAGCCGATTGACGGGGTATCACCTGCCCCGCTTTTTCTTCTCTTAAGTATAACAGAAACCTTCGTAATAAAACATATATTTTTGTGCAATAATGTTTATATTTTCTATCTATATTTTTCTGCGCCGGCCCTCCGGATCAGCTATCTGCCAGCTTCCTGCTTTCAAAGCTGTGTCATACATCCCCTGACATGATTTCGCACCGGATTATGCGTCTCAGCTATGAAGCCGCTACGGCGACAATGCAGTATGCGTATATCCGCCTGACGATGTACAGGGAATCATGGAAACGGTTGTGCCGTCATTCCTCCAGACTACCTTTAACAACGCTGTATGCAAAATACTGCTTCCAAACACAAAGTTCCCCAAACTGTATACAATGGTCTTTCCTTTGTATTCTTCTGTCTTCTGCAGCACATGGGGATGGCTTCCCACTACCAGGTCTGCCCCGGCATCAATATACGCCCGTCCCATTGTTTGCTGATACTCCTTTGGTGTAGTCTCTTTTTCTACTCCCCAGTGCACATACACCACCAGATAATCACAATTCTGTTTTGCTTCCTCAATCACTTTAAGCGGCAAAGTGGCATCATATGTAGAAAATACTCCGGGATGGGAATTTCCTGCCGCCCAGCTGGCATCCATATAAACCCTGGAGGTTCCCAGAAAGCCAATCTTTTTCTGGCCTATGGCAATGGTCTGAAGAGCGCTGGCCCGTTCCAGATCCTCTCCGGCCCCCACATACAAAATCCCTGCCTTATCTAAAGCACTGCAGCTATCTAAAAGCCCCTCTGTCCCAAAATCCAGAATATGGTTATTAGCCAGAGTCACAATATCAATCCCCATCTCCTGCATAAGATGCATCCTGCTCTCCGGCACACGGAACGTAAACTGTTTATCTGCGGCCGCAGTTCCTCTTTCTGTAAACGGAAACTCCTGATTGACCATGAAAATATCTGCTTTCTGGATCTCTGACCGGATTTCCTCATCCAAAACTCCCTGAATTCCTCCTGCCTTATCGTACGCATTCAGAACATGGTTGGAAAAATATACATCCCCGGCAAACAGCATAACAACCTCAGAGGAAGTCTGCTCCATAGCCTTTTCACTGTCCTCAGTCTCACTGTCTTCTGTATTTTCTGTTTCCATCTGGTTTTCTGGAGCATAAGACATTTCATCTTTCGTCCCTGTCTGCTGGCTCCCTCCAGGTATCTTTCCATGCATATTATAGTTTTCCGTATTCTCCCTTTCATTGATGGTTCCATTGCCAGCAATTTCCCCACTGGTTTCCATTACGTTTTCAATATATTCTCTTCCTGATCTGGCTCCTTTTCCTTTTGCAAAGAGCCCTGCTGCCAAACAGCCCAGCAAAATAATCCCTGCAGCTGACACAAAAATAATTCCTTTTTCTGTTCCTCTCATTCTACCTATGCTCCTGTCTCTTAATGAGCTCCCCTCTTAAGGATAATCCGTCTTACCTATGATACTATGCATGGCAAGCTTCTGTCCAGATCAGATTGCATAACATTTTTCTCTGGCAATCTTGCAGGGATTCAGTTATACTATTTTCAGTGTACAATAAATATTTATTAATCAGGAGGACATCTTATGCTCTGCGACTTTCATCTTCACACTGATTTTTCCGGCGACAGCCAGACCCCTGCCGCCGTCCAAATAGAAAAAGCCATCCATCTTGGTATGCCGCATATTTGTATTACAGACCATCATGATATGGATGTTGTTTCTTCCTGTGACTTTTCTTTGAATCTGCCTGCATATTTTCCCGCCATGAAGCAGCTTCAAACTCAATATCAGGAAAAAATCAAAATAGAAATCGGAATAGAGCTTGGGCTTCAGAATCGTATCTCCGGAAAACTCCTGGAAGTCTCCAATCAGTATCCATTTGATTATATTATCGGTTCCTGTCATTTCATAGATAGTCTTGACCCTTATTACCCGGAATTTTTCCAGGGGAAAACAGAAAGACAGGCTTATCGCCGTTTTTTTGAAGTTACCTTAAGCCGTGTACAAAATCTGAACTGCTTTGATTCCCTTGGACACCTGGATTACGTGGTTCGCTACGGACCAAATAAAAATAGAGAATATCAGTATAAAGATTATCAGGATTTGATTGATTGCATATTGAAAGTACTAATTCATAAAGGGAAAGCATTAGAATGTAATACAGGAGGATTCCATTATGGCCTTGGCCATCCTAATCCCTGTGAAGAAATTCTGTGCCGATACCGGGAACTTGGAGGAGAACTTCTAACCATCGGCTCTGATGCTCACTCTCCTGAATATATAGGTTTCGATTTTGAACGCACCAGAGAGCTTTTAAAATACTGCGGCTTCTCTTACTATACTGTGTATCATCAACGGAAGCCGGATTTTCTCACTTTGTAAGTTCATATTAAAAATACTAAGCAGCAGGAACTGCCTGTCATGTATAATTCTGCTAACAATGTCAATACTTTCCATAAATGAAGAAGAAATGGAGACAGTCATGACAAGAATTCCTAAGCATATTGGTATTATTCCTGACGGCAATCGCAGATGGGCCACAAAAGAAGGTCTTAAAAAAGAAGAGGGTTATACTCACGGCATTTCTCCCGGTTTAGAGCTTTATCATATCTGCCGGAATTTAGGTGTAAAAGAACTGACTTTTTATGGTTTTACGGCTGACAACACCAAGCGTCCTTCTAAGCAGAGGACAGCATTCTCCGATGCCTGTGTGAAAGCAGTAAACTGCCTTTCCAAAGAGAATGCTGAACTGCTGGTTTTAGGCAATACAAAATCGGCTATGTTTCCCCAAGAACTGCTTCCCTACACCACAAGGCAGACATTTGGAACAGGGGGAATTAAAATTAATTTTCTTGTTAATTACAGCTTTGAATGGGATTTCGGTCTTCATCAGGGAACCTTTGCCCCTGTTATGAAATCTACAGATGTATCACGGATTGATCTTATTATCCGCTGGGGCGGCAGAAGACGGTTATCAGGATTTCTTCCTGTCCAATCCGTCTATGCAGATATCTATGTGGTTGAAGACTTCTGGCCCGATTTCTCAGCAAATCATATTGATGATGCCATTGTCTGGTATTCCAAACAAGATATTACTCTTGGCGGCTGACTTCTTATGTCAAAAGTCAATTTTAAAAAGCAGTTCTTCCCGACTCTTCGTTTTCTCTACCTGCTTCCTAAAAATAAAAAAAACCAGGAACCCTATAAATAAGGCCTGGCATAGATATTACAAAAGCGCGAGACGGGATTCGAACCCGCGACCCTCGCCTTGGCAAGGCGATACTCCACCACTGAGCCACTCGCGCAATCTTCTCTCTTTTCTTCCTTCAGGCACATGCCCTCAAAACCACATACTGCACTATATCCTTCCTCTTCATCCTTCTTCGTCCACTTCTTCCACGCTTCCTTCTCTGGTCAAGCCCTCGACCGATTAGTATCAGTCAGCTCCATG
>CATLBO010000097.1 GCA_949879025.1 uncultured Hungatella sp.
ACCACGACTTCGAGTTGACGGCCGGCGGTGCGGACAAGGGCCGGGCGCTGGCCGTCATTGCCGCTCAGTATGGGGTCCCGCTGGACCAGTGCGCCGCAGTGGGGGACAGCGAAAACGACTTGAGCGCCTTTCGGGTGGTGGGGACCTCCATCGCCATGGGCAATGCCCCGGAGCACGTGAAAGCCGCCGCCGCCCGCGCGGCCCCCCGGCTATTAATCCCCCGGGCCCCCCCCCGCTTCCTGCCTGTTTTATTTAAACTGGAGTGTTTGTGATTTGGTGATGTGATAGTATATAGTATTGCGGAAGTCCAGAAACCGTTACAAGCCCGGCAGCCTGAAAGCCACAGAGAAAGACGGTTACGGCCATGGCCCCGGCATCAAAAGGCGGGGAATCAATAGGATTCAGGACTCAAACAGCCGCCCATAGATCTCCTCGCACAGCGCATCCACGTAAGCCGGATCGGGCAGATCCTTTCCGGTAATCAGGTAATCCTGGATAATCTGAAACCGTTTCAGGCTCATTTCCTCCTCTGACAAGGACTCTCTGTCCTCAATTTCCATATCAATATCCGAGGCTTTCCAGTTGTCCGAAAACCAGGCGATTAATTCCTCTGTCTGCTGTTTTTCTTTATGGATCTCCGGCTGAAGCCGTCTGGCTGAGCGGGCGGTGCTGAAGTACACAGCCATGGAAAAGATTCCCATAACAGTAAGGGCACCTTGGAAGATCAGCTTGGAAATCCCTGTCATGGGCAGATTGATTATGCCCATCCAGCATACAGCACCGGCGCCAAGGAGCAGTCCGCCTACAACGAGAAATGCCCAGGCAGAGGACTTCAGGTCCTGGTACTTTTCAGCCTTGGTCTCATAGACTTTTGCAGGCCGGGGAATGACAGCATCCAGATGAACATTGGACTCCCCATCCTGCATTTCTTCCAGCTGCTGATTTAATCTATCCAGATATTCCTGCTGCTTAAGAAGCAGTTCCTGCTGTTCTTTTTCTTTCATGGCCTTTGCCGCCGCCTCCGATTCAACAAGGGGGCCGCCGCAGTCGGTGCAGACGGTGATTCTGTCTATAAATTCCATATCGCATTTGGGACAATACATAGGGAAAATCTCCTTTGAAGCTTTTTTCTAAATTATAAGCCACAAATCACGATTCGTCCACAGGAGTTTTTCATTTCCTCAAGGCAGTACCAGAAGCAATTATCAGACACACTGGGGCCCAAGGGACAAGAAACAATCCGGAAAAATAAACATACGCCCTATGGAAAAATATATGCTTTTGTGTTACACTAGATGAACCATGGCTTGGAAAGGGAGGAAACAGGATATGAAGACAAGTACCTTGTTAAAAAGGTTTATCCCATATTACAGGAAATATGTATGGATTATGATAATGGATCTGTTCTGCGCAGGGCTTACTACGGTTTGCGAACTGGTGCTGCCGCTGATTCTGCGGTATATTACAAACACCGGCATGAGCGATCTG
The DNA here is from genome assembly GCA_949879025.1 of uncultured Hungatella sp. GTDB lineage: Bacteria > Bacillota > Clostridia > Lachnospirales > Lachnospiraceae > UBA3402. The sequence goes on from CATLBO010000097.1 coordinate 1,489, forward strand.
TCATCTCTTACGGTTTCCATGGTGGTGACTATGGGAGCGCTGTATTTTGTGCTGCGTATTATTGACGGCATGGCCAGCTTTTATATGGCTTACACAGGACATGTGATGGGGGCATCCATTGAAACCGACATGAGAGAAGATGCTTTTGAGCATCTGCAGAAGCTGTCAGACAACTATTTTAACAACACGAAGGTGGGGCAGATCATGTCCCGAATCACCAGCGATCTCTTTGATGTAACAGAGTTTGCCCACCACTGTCCGGAAGAATTTTTCATTGCGTTTTTAAAAGGCGTGGTGTCATTCGTTATTTTGGCCAGGATCAACCTGCTTTTGACAGTGATTATCTTTGTGCTGATTCCAGTGATGGTGGTTTCCTGCACCTATTTTAATCTGCAGGTAAGAAAGGCGTTTAAACAGCAGAGAAATCATATCGGCGAACTGAACGCCAGGATTGAGGACAGCCTTTTAGGCAATAAAGTGGTCAGGGCATTTGCCAATGAGAAAGTGGAAATTGACAAATTCAATCATGACAATCAGGAATTTTTAAAGATAAAGCGCCATACTTACAAATATATGGCGGCATTTCAGAATACGATCCGGATATTTGACGGGCTGATGTATGTGGTGGTGATTGTGGCCGGCGGCATCTTTATGATAAGGGGGCTTGTTGCGCCGGGAGATCTGGTGGCTTATACGCTATATGTGACTACGCTGCTGGCTACCATCCGCCGTATTATCGAATTTGCGGAACAGTTCCAGAGAGGCATGACAGGGATAGAGCGGTTTGCGGAACTGATGGATGCCAGCGTGGATATTTTCGACGAGGAAGACGCTGTCCCCCTTAAAAATGTGGAAGGGGAAATCACTTTTAAGCATGTGTCCTTTGAGTACCCGGACGATCACACCCAGGTACTGGCAGATATTGATATCACGATTAAGCCTGGGGAGAAGGTGGCATTGGTAGGGCCTTCCGGCGGCGGAAAAACTACTTTGTGCAATCTGATTCCCAGATTTTATGACCCTACAGACGGAGAGATTCTTCTTGACGGCCAGAATATAAAGAAGGTGACCCTGGCAAGCCTGCGCAGCAGCGTGGGAGTAGTGCAGCAGGACGTATACCTGTTTTCAGGAAGCGTTTATGACAATATCGCCTACGGCCGGCCAGGGGCCAGCCGGGATGAGGTTATTCAGGCAGCAAAGCTGGCAGGAGCCCATGAGTTTATAGAAGAGCTGAAAGACGGGTATGATACCTACGTAGGAGAGCGGGGAGTGAAGCTGTCAGGCGGACAGAAGCAGCGCATCAGCATTGCAAGAGTATTTTTGAAGGCTCCTAAAGTCCTGCTTCTGGATGAGGCTACGGCAGCTTTGGACAACGAAAGTGAGCATCTGGTGTCAGAATCTCTTGATAAGCTGGCAGCAGGCAGAACCACCCTTACCATTGCCCACAGGCTAACTACCATTCATGGGGCTGACAGGATTCTGGTGCTTTCTGGGAACCGGATTGTGGAAGAAGGCAACCATGAAGCGCTGATGGATAAGAAGGGAATCTATTATCAGCTGTATACATCTTCCAGCATTGTAGGAGGCACAGCCGATTGACAAGCGTAAATACAGGCAGAAAGAGATGATCTGCAGAATGCAGTAATTTTAGAAAAGAGGAGTAAAGACGATGAAAATAGCGATTGTGACGGACAGTAACAGCGGGATTACACAGGCAGAGGCAAAAAAGCTGGGAATCTTTGTGCTTCCCATGCCGTTTATGATTGACGGGCAGGATTACTATGAGGACATTAATCTGACTCAGAGGGAATTTTACGAGAAATTGAAAGACGGCAGCGACATTTCCACCTCGCAGCCGTCTCCGGAGTCAGTAACCGGGCTGTGGGATAAGATTCTGGAAAATTATGATGCCATTGTCCATATTCCCATGTCCAGCGGACTAAGCGGTTCCTGCCAGACGGCGAAGATGCTGTCTGAGGATTACGAGGGAAAGGTGGAAGTAGTGAACAACCAACGGATCTCTGTTACCCAGAGGCAGTCGGTTATGGATGCAAAGGAGATGGCGGAAAACGGGAAAAGCGCAGAGGAGATCCGGCAATATCTGGAGGATACGAAATTTGATTCCAGCATTTACATTATGCTGGATACACTGAAATACCTGAAAAAGGGCGGCAGGATCACCCCGGCTGCTGCAGCACTGGGAACGCTGCTTAAGCTGAAGCCGGTATTGCAGATTCAGGGGGAGAAGCTGGATGCTTTTTCCAAGGCCCGTACAGTGAAACAGGCAAAAAGCGTTATGATGACAGCCATTGCCCGTGACATGGAAAACCGGTTTGGGGATAAGACGGGGAAGAATATTCATCTATTTATTGCCCATACAGAAAATGAAGGGGCGGCCCAGGAGCTGAAAGAGGAATTAAAGTCACTATTTCCAGAGACCGGGGAGATCCATATAGATCCTCTGTCTCTAAGCGTCAGCTGTCATATTGGACCTGGTGCACTGGCCATTGCCTGTACCAAGGCCATAGAATAGGCAGGGAAATTGTCTGGCCCCATAGGCAGTTATGGGGAAAGGGGAATGTGGAGGTTAAGAGGCGTGCCGGTATTAGGTTGGGTAAAAGGTATTGGGTGGAAACGGACAGTCAGCATGAAGGTGCCTCTGTGTCTCCTGTTTTTGATGATTGGTTTTTTCCCCATGTATATTTTAAGCAAGGTGACGGATCAGTCTTTCCGGCAGACGCAGATTGATTTCCGGATGATGGAAGTGCAGAACCAGTGCCTGATCATCAGCAACAAAATGAGCCGGGTAGCGTACATGAATGAGGACAGCCGGGATCAAATAGTGGACGTGGAGCTGGAAACCATTGCAGACATATTTAACGGAAGAATCGTGGTGATCAACCGAAATTTTAAAGTTATCAAAGATACATTCCGGCTGGCAGAAGGACGGACCCATGTGGCAGAGGAGGTTATTCAGTGCTTCCGGGGGGAGAGCAGCAGCAGGCTGGAGCGGGATAAGCATTACTTTGCTCTTGCTGTTCCAATCTACGACAATACGGAAAAAAAGAATATTGAAGGGGTTCTGGTAGCCACGGCATCTACGGAAAACCTTACCAGTATGGCAGAGAGGGTGTCTGAAAAGGCGGCATTTTTTCAGCTTGTGACCTGCGGAATTCTTGTACTGGCTTCCAGCGTTCTGGCAGTGCTCCTGATACAGCCTTTTGGAAGACTTCAGAAAGTGCTGAACCGTGTGGCAGAGGGCAGTATGGAACAGGTTATTTCGGAAGACGCATACAAAGAAACCAGAGAGATCTCTTCAGCCATTCAGAATACCATCAATAAACTGAAAACCGTAGATCAATCCCGAGATGAGTTTGTGTCTAATGTTTCCCATGAGTTAAAGACTCCCATTACCTCCATACGGGTGCTGGCGGATTCCCTTATGAGCATGGAGGAGGCTCCGGTGGAACTGTATCAGGAATTCATGACAGATATTTCTGATGAAATTGACAGGGAAAGCAAGATTATCGACGATCTGTTATCTCTGGTGAAAATGGATAAGTCAGTGGAGGAGCTGAATATAGCCCAGCTGGATATTAACGGGCTGGTGCAGCAGATTATGAAGCGCCTGCGGCCTATAGCCAGAAAGAGAAACGTGGAATTGATTTATGAGAGCATGCGGGAGGTAACTGCAGATGCAGATGAGGTAAAGCTGTCTCTGGCTGTTAACAATCTGGTGGAAAATGCCATTAAGTACAATGTGGAAAACGGGTGGGTGAGAGTTACTCTGGATGCAGATCATCAGTTTTTCTACATCAAAGTGGCGGATTCGGGTATCGGAATACCGGAAGAATATCAATCCTATGTATTTGAACGATTTTACCGGGTAGATAAGGCGCGCTCCAGGGAAACGGGAGGAACCGGCCTGGGGCTTGCCATTACCAGGAAGGTAATTCTGATGCATCATGGAGCGGTCCGGCTGGTAAGCAAGGAGGGGGAGGGCTCTACTTTTACTGTAAGGATTCCCCTGAACTATATTTCCCGCCAGACGGCAATCGAGCGCGTGTAAGGTTACAAAAAAGGCGGATTTGCAGACGCATTTCAAAGTTGAAACGAAGGAAACAAGGACAGGAGGCAGAAGATGGGACGAAAAATGTGGCTGCGGCTGCTTTTTCTGACAGCAATAATGGCTTTGGCAGGCTGCTCGAAAAAGGAAGAGGAGCCGCAGACGCCAGAGAAAGGAACCTATAAGGTTTACTATCTTAACTCGTCTATGACCAGATTGGCACCGGAAAAATACCAGACAGATACCTGGGAGCAGGAGGCGCTGATCCAAGAACTGATGGATCAGTTTCTCAATGTGCCCAATGATGTGGACAGCCAGGTGGCTTTATCGGACAAGGTAGGATATTTGGGGTACCGGCAGGAGGAGCGGGTGTTGTTTTTATATTTTGATGCCGGTTACAGCAACCGGATCAATATGAACACTACCAGAGAGATTCTCTGCAGGGCTGCCTTGACAAAGACCATGACCCAGATAGAAGGAATTGATTATGTCAGCATTTATGTGGCGGATCAGCCGCTTCTGGATTCTTATGGAAATCCGGTAGGGGTTATGGCTGATACGGATTTTATTGAAGGAATCAGCGACATCAATTCCTATGAGAAAAGCCAGCTTCAGCTGTTTTTTGCCGATGAGACGGGGGAAAGGCTGGTGGAGGAAAGCAGAGAGGTGGTTCACAGCATTAATACATCCCTGGAAAGACTGATTGTTGAGGAACTGATTAAAGGGCCGCAGGCAGAGGGACATTATCCGACGTTGCCTGGTGACACGAAGATGTTAAATGTGTCCTTAAACGAAAATATTTGTTACATTAATTTTGATTCTGCGTTTTTAAATAATACGCTGGAAGTAAAGGAGTATATTCCCATCTATTCGATTGTGAATTCGCTGTCTGAGATTTCCACAGTAAGCAAGGTGCAGATTACGGTTAACGGTTCACAGGATGTGATGTTTCGGGATTCCATTTCCCTGAATACCCAGTTTGAGAGGAATCTGGAAATCGGGGGAGAGTAAAGCAAAGGATAAGAATTGAATATGAAAAGACCACTGGAATGTATAGCAGGGGGATTCGTACTTGGAGAGGTATTGGCTCTGCTGCCTGTGGGATGGATGGCGGTGATTCTGGCTGTTTTGGCGGCCGGGGTCTTCTGCCTGAGGAAAAAATGCGGCAGGAGCCTGACATGGCGGCTCCTGCCTGTTTTTTGTCTTTGGGGAGCGTTTTGGTATAGGGGGGACTTATGGAAGGCGGATGAATATGGAAAGACTGCAAAAGAAGTATTCCAAAAGGATGTGGAGGTAAAGGGAACTGTAGCCGGGATACAAGGCAGGAAAGAAGACGGCAGGGTGATGCTGGAACTGGCAGATGTAATGCTTCGATGGGAAGGATGGGAAAAGGAGTATGGAGATATTCTGGTGTATGCAGAGGAAGGGGAAGGGCTGCGCATGGGGGAGCAGATATGCGTGAAGGGCAGGCTGGAACAATTTGCCAGACAGGGGAATCCGGGCGAATTTGACTTTGCAGGCTATTACCATGCCATAGGAATTGAAGGACGGTTTTTCGCAGAGGAAATCATATGCCTGCAGCAGGGACACTCTCCCTATTTTGACGGAATTTACAGGATAAGATGCTATAGCAGTGCAATGCTGGATCGCATATGTACAAAAGACGACAGAGGCATTTTTAAGACCATGATCCTTGGGGAAAAGGCAGAGCTTTCGCCGGATATAAAAAAACTGTATCAAAGCAGCGGGATCTCCCATATTTTGGCTGTCAGCGGTCTGCATATTTCCATGATTGGGCTGGGATGCTACGGTTTGCTGCGAAAGGCAGGGATGGGATTAAATGGGGCAGGTGCAATAGGGACGGCTGCAACGGTCAGCTATGGAATCCTGGCAGGCGGGACGGGAATTTCTGCCAGCGTGACCCGCGCAGTGCTTATGGTAGTGATGCAGATGTGGGCAGATTATCTGGGAAGAACCTATGATATGAGAACTGCGGTTTCTGTTTCCGGGCTGCTGCTTTTACTGCAGTCTCCGCAGCTTCTGTTTCAGGCGGGATTTCAGCTGTCTTTTGGCGCAGTGCTGACTTTGGGGATCGCAGAACCGATAACGGAAAAATGGCTGAGGGCAGAGAAAGGGTGGCAGAAAACTGTTCTGGCCGGAATCATGATTCAGATTGCCGCCTGCCCGGTGATGGCATATCATTATTTTGAATACCCTGTTTATGGGATTGCGCTGAATCTGATGGTGATCCCTCTGATGTCTTATGTGCTTATATCCGGCATTCTGGCAGTGGCTCTTGGATGCATGTGGATTAAGGCAGGAATGGCAGCAGTGGGTACTGGACATTATGTGCTGGAATTTTACCGATGGATTTGCCAAAAAGTCCAGAGCTTTCCTGGGGCTGTTCTGGTGACAGGAAGGCCGGGATGGGTGCAGATTGGAATGTATGGGATCATGTGGGCGGCTTTTTTGGCAGTTCTGGCAGCCAGAGGGAAAACGGAGGGGAAGGAAATGACGAAGGAGAGGGAAAAGGACTCATTTGGAGACCGGAAAATGCAGATTTGGAAGCGGGCTGTATTTATGGCATTGTTTGCGGGGATAAGCCTGAGTGTCCTCTTCTTTCGTTTTCATGGAAAAGGCATGGAAGTAACGTTTCTTGATGTAGGACAGGGAGACGGAATCTTTATTTGCACAGAGAATACAGTGATTCTGGTGGACGGAGGGAGCACGGACAGAAAGAAAGTGGGTAGTCAGGTGCTTGTTCCGTTTTTAAAAAGCCAGGGAATCAGCAAAGTGGACTACGGGATTGTCAGCCATGGGGATCAGGATCATATATCAGGACTTATGGAGATAATGGAGGAAGACTGTGGAATAGAAATCAGCCATATAGTTCTGCCATGGCTGGGTCAGGGGGGAGATGACCAAATCTATGAAAAGATAGAACAGGCAGCCCGGAACCATGGGGCACAGGTAGCATGGATGAAGCGGGGGGATCGGATCGCAGAAGGAAGTATGAAGATAGACTGTCTGTATGCAGGAGAGGAAAGACAGGGGCAATGGCCTGGGAGTGATGACAGAAACGAGCATTCCCTGATGCTGCAGGTAAGTTATGGCCAGGCGGGGATTCTTCTTACGGGAGACATGAGCTCCAAGGGAGAGAGGAAATGGCTTGAGAAGGGGGAGACGCCTCGGATTCAGGTATTGAAAGCGGCTCATCATGGATCGTCCTATTCTACGCAGCAGGATTTTTTGCAGAGGATCAAGCCCTGGTGGGCAGTGATTTCCTGCGGGGTCGGCAACCGGTACGGACATCCGGGGGAAGATACCCTTAAGCGACTTGAAAAGCAGGGGACAAAGCAATATGTGACTGTGGATACAGGAGCGGTGACAGTGACAACAGATGGAAAAAGTATGGAGATAAGGACATTTATTGATTTACCTTGAGACTTGACCGCATTGAAGAAAAACAGTGCCCCGAAACCTTACGATCAGGAATAAGATATAGGAAACATCTTGAAAACAGCAAATACCTTGAGTATAATAGAGAAAAGCTTTAAAGTGCAGAAACAAGAGGGGGAACTGATTCATGAACGGCGGGTTTATTACGGATGGTACACGTTATATAATTTTAGGGATTGTTTTTGTATTGCTCTTGGGGGGCATAATGATGATGCCCAAGAGAAAAAACTATGAGACCTGGGTGGTGGAAGTGCGTATTGTTAAGAAAGAGGTTGTGGACAGAGACGGAGAATCGCTTTATTTGCTGCATACAGAGGACAGTGAAGGAAATGAAGCCGTTTATCAGATAACGCAGAAGGCTCTGGGAGAGGGGATGGAGGCAGAAAATGCCCATAAAGAGATAAGGAGAAAGAAGTATTACCGGCTTAAAGTAGTTGATGGAGAGAAGTATGGCTGCGATTATCCCTGTATCTGCGGTGCGGCGACACTGATTGACGGATTTACCCAGGAGACGTCGGCAGCGCAGTGAGGCGGCAGCCGTTTCGGCATGTCTGCTTATTTACTGGGACGGCGGTGGGAAATGGGAATGACAGCAGGCATTTACCCTCTGGCAAAACGGTTTTACGGCCGGATTGGAAATAAATTAAGGATTATCTGAACTATAATGTAAGACATATAAAAAATTTAGAAAAACGGAAAATCTGCTTGTGCATTTCGGGAAAAAGGGTTATAGTGTTAGAAGCAATTATGATATTGCAAAGTAGGTTTGGAAATAGAAATATTCCCGGACATATAGGAGGAGAAACCATTTATGAAGAAAAAGAATTTTGCAAAGGTAATGCTGGTTCTGGCCTGCAGCGCATCTTTGGCCGCCTGTTCAGGTTCTGACAGCAAGGAGACAGAGGCTACCAGCGCAGCAGAAACCACAACCGCGGCGGAGACTACAACCGCAGCAGAGACTACTACAGAGGCGGAATCTGAGTCTGAGACGGAGGAAGTCTTAGAGACTATGGAGCTAAGGCTTGGACAGGTGGAAGGAGCCGCTCATGGGGATAAGTGTTTTACAGTGGCTACAGCGGTTATTGATGCCAATGACACAATAATTGCAGCTTATATTGATGAGTACCAGTTTTTAGATGCAGAGCAGGAGGGAGTTCCCAACAGCCAGGCATTTACAGCGGCAGGAAGCATTGCGGAAGGACAGGTACTGGGTTCAAAGAGAAAGAATAATGATTACTATTCAGAAATGATGGAGAAGGCTGGAGCCACGATGATGATTGCGGCGAACTTTGATGAGATTCAGGCATTTGCAGCAGGCAAGACCATTGCTGAACTGGAGGAACTGGCAGGCAAGCCGTCTGAGGAAGTTCTGGATGCAGTAACCGGCGCGACCTTGACAGATACTCCAGGCTATCTGGGAGTGATTGTCGACGCAGCCAAAGCAGCTAAGGAGAATCCTTCTGTGGTTTATGAAGGAAACAGCGGCAATCTTCTGCTGAATGTAGAAGAGTTTGCGGCTCATGGCGACAAGTGCTTTACTTTGGCGGCAGCTTTATCTGACGGGGAGACTGTGATTTTGTCCTATATTGATGAATTCCAGTTCCTGGACGGAGAACAGGAAGGCGTTCCCAACAGTGCAGCTTTTACAGAAGCAGGGAGCATTTTGGACGGAAAGGTGCTGGCTTCCAAGAGAACAAACAATGCCTACTACTCTGAAAGCATGAAGAATGCCGGTGCGACCATGGAAATCGCAGCGAACTATGATGCGATTCAGGAATTTGTAAACGGCAAGTCTCTTATGGAACTTGAGGGGCTGGTATCAGAAAATTATGCTGCGGAGGAGGAGACGGCAGCTGCAGAAGAAGAGAACGGCGCTGATGACAGAACTGCACTGGAAGACAGCGAGAGCGAAGCGGATGCTATTTCCGGAGCTACTCTGGTAGACAAGTGGGGATATGTAGCAGCTATTTTAAATGCAGTGGGCTGACCTGCGGATAAAAATCAGAAGACAGGGGCATCGCACATTTTCGTGGGATGTCCCTTTTTGGTTAATATATTCCGGGAATCTTTCCCAAATCAGCCGTTACGGGGATTTTCCGGCATAAGCAGAAAGATTGCCTGACCAGATCAGGTGCAGGGAGACTTTGAGAGTATATTACGCTTTAGCTGCCCCGCATAAATTTAGGAGACTATATGAAAAGGTTAATTTATATGGCAATACAATGTACCTGGGGAGCGATTCAGACATGCCTGGGACTGTTTTTATTTCTGTATTTTCGAAAGATCCATCATGAGATTTATTATGGAGCCGTCTGCACAAAGTGGAATTTGAATGGAGGGATTTCTCTGGGACTTTTTATATTTGTCCCGGCCGGGGAAGAGGCATGGTGCCGGCAGATGGCGGTTCATGAATACGGGCATACGTGGCAGTCAATCATACTAGGCCCCCTTTATCTTATAGCCGTGGGAATTCCGTCTATTATATGGTCAAGATCGAAAATATGCATAGAATTGCGCAGGTACAGGAAGATTCCATATTCGGCATTTTATACGGAGCGATGGGCAGACAGCCTGGGAACGAAAATGACAGCAGCCATGAAATAAGCCGGAAGTAAGATAGCGGTTACGAAATAAACGCTTTAACATAAGAAAAGAGCAGGAAAACATGGACATTTATAAACGCATTGGCATGGTATGCAGAACAATTCCAAAAGGAAAAGTAGCTACATATGGGCAGATAGCGCTTTTATGCGGCAAACCCAGGAATGCAAGGCAGGTAGGATATGCACTGAAACATGGTCTGGCAGGAAATGATATACCTGCCTACCGGGTGGTGAATGGTAAAGGAATCTTAAGCGGAGCTGTTTATTTTGAAACGCCGGATATGCAGAGGATGCTTTTGGAAGAAGAGGGAATCAGGGTTATACGGACAGAGGACGGCTGGAAGGTGAACTTGAAGGAATACGGCTGGAAGAATACTATGGAAGAAGCACTTTATTTATCTGAAAGAGCAAAACTTTCTGAACAAAATGGGGGGAAGGAAATTCATGAAGGTCTTGAATCAGGATATAAAAAGCGGACAATTTAAGCCGGTGTATCTGCTTTTTGGGGAGGAGGACTTTTTAAAGAAAAGTTATAAAAAACGCCTGAAGGAGGCTATTGCAGGAGATGACTCCATGAATTTCCACCAATTTCAGGGGAAAGGCCTTGATCTGAAGGAGATTATCAGCTTGACGGACACGATGCCTTTTTTTGGGAACCGGCGCTTGATATTGATTGAGGACAGCGGCCTTTTTAAAAGCGGCGGTGAACTTTTGGCGGAATACCTGCCCAAAATGCCGGACACATCCTTCATAATTTTTGTGGAATCAGAGGTGGACAAACGCAGCAAATTGTACAAGAAAGTAAAAGATTTGGGATACGGGGCTGACATGGCCAGACAGAATGTAAAGCAGCTGTCTTCCTGGGCAGGAGGAATTCTGGCAAAGGAAGGAAAAAAGATTACAGGGCACACCATGGAACTTTTCCTCAGCAAAACAGGCGATGACATGGAGAACATCCGCATGGAGCTGGAAAAACTGATTGGGTACACCATGGGGCGGCAGGTAATTACGGATCAGGACGTGGAGGAAATCTGCACTGCCAGAGTTACCAACAAAATTTTTGATATGGTATCT
>CATLBO010000098.1 GCA_949879025.1 uncultured Hungatella sp.
CATCTACATAGATGCGGCGTATATTCTCCGACTGAACGATCACCCTGTCTGCGTAGATTACTCCAGGTAATGTGCAGAAATGCTCCATCTCCTTCACGGCTTTTTCATTTTCCGGATCAATCTCTGCATAAATAAAGTATGGTATATATACTAATTTTTCTGTAAAATTCTTCAGATTCTTAGAATAAAAAAAAGGATGTATGCTGGTCAGATAATTACAATTATCATATGGATTATGTATGAAAATTACATCTGGCTGCCGCCCGGCAAAATCATAATCCTCATACCAAGTCACTGGGACGTAATCCGGATACAGTTCCCCTTCATAATGTTCCTTGCGGAAGCTTCCGTCTGGGTTTTTCGTATAATAAGGAATGGGAATCACATAAGCATCGCAGTCAGGAGCCTCATCTGCAGCCTTCCACACGCTCTCCAGTGAATCCCACATAGACGCCTTATAAGGAAGAAACACTGCTTCCATACGGACCTTTATATTTTTAACGCTGTTTTCCGCCGGAAGAAGGGCTTTGCGTAAAGTCTTTTCTGCCTTGCTGCCATTTACAGGCTGCCCCTGTCCTATGGCATCATAAATCTTATAAACGGCTTCACAGTAGCTTTCCAAGCATGCAATGGCCTCAAAAGTCTCCCCTTCTGTCTCTTCAATGGCCTCTCCCAGCTCAATGGCGCTTTCCTGACACTTAGCCAGCAAGTCCATTGCTTCCTGTTTCATCCCAGCTGTAATTGCCTTTTTTATCCCATCATGAACCTGGTTCAGGAGACGGATGACTTCTTCCGCCTGTTTTTTTTGCTGCTTTCTCATTTCTCTTCCATCTCCAAATTATTTTTAAAATAAGGCATATTGGTCATCTTATGCTGGGCTGTCTTTTAGACAGTTCAGTCCGATGATGCGGCTGTTCCCGCTTCGCTCCCTGCTACGTCACATGTTTTGCGCCAAAAAAGCCTTTCGGCGTCTTGCCTTTTCAGTTTCCTGCAGGAAACTGAAAAATACGTGTTCACAGAGTCCTGGCATACCCAATACGCAGACCTTCATATACCTGTCTGCCTTCTAATGCCGTTCGTTTTTTATATCATGAATTTCTGCCCGGTTCCGTTTTCAAAAGCTGTGCTTTTCCGGATGAAATCAGGATCTGTCATCCTGATTTATCAAGGCAGATATTCCTATGATCCTGTTGTTTAAAAAACTTCCATTCCCCTTGCTTTTACGTTTTCTGCAATATTTTTCTTTTCATCTGTTTCGTATCCGCAGGCCGTGCACCGAAACATTCCTTTTTCTCTGATTCCGTCTGCACCGCATCTGCTGCACTCACTACTAATGCCTTTTCCAAATACGCTTACAATTTCTATGGACTGCTCTCTGCATTTCTGCTCCAATCTTTTTCTAATATATCCTCTCTGCCATAGTGTAACGGAATGGTTGATTGCTTTGTTCCCCCCATGTCTTGCAGGGCGGGGCAGTTTCGGAATGTAGACAATTTCCGGCTTTTCAGTTTGCAGAAACCGGTTCAGTTCCATATTGATGTAGCTGTGAAGCTTTTCGTCCAAACGCCTTTTTTTAGCTGCATATTTCTTTCTTCCCGGCTTTGCCTCCCGGTCTGCATCATGCTTCGCAGCCTGGTCACGAATCCATTGGCTCCGTTCCTTCTGGTATTCTCCCAGTTCTGCGCCATATATATGTCCTTTGTCTGTAACAAACATGGCGTTCATTCCCACCGCTACACCTACACGAGCCGTATAATCCTTGTGTCTTTTCACAGCCACATTAACAGGAACATTAATCTCTATATTCCTTTCTTCCGGAAATAGTTTGACATAGATCTGTCTTGCGTATTGGTTATTATCAGTCAAGGGAATGAATATGCGTTTTCGTTTTTCTTTTACAGTAATATAGATCCCATGATCCTCATATCGGTACGCCCGCTCTGCCAAAGAAAAACCGTCGGCTGTATCGGAGCTTAGACGTACATGCAGATTTCTCACCTGCCTGCGCATATAGTTCTCCAGCTTCTTTACATCTATTTCAGACGCCAGATGGTCGAATTGTTTCTGCAGATCATGACGCAGTGCCACTTCTTTGTGGTTGAGAACCGCATCAAAACCGTTGTTCACTTTCAAAAGAAACCGCAAAAAATGTTTTTCCTCCAAAGTCAGCCTGTCATTGTGATTCACTTTTTTAAGAATCGAGGATTTCGTCCTGGTCCATTGGCCTTTTATGTCTCCCAGCGCATCAAACACAGCCAGATAAAAATAAACCGATGGCAGCCCCAGTTCTTCCCGAAGCTTGGCTGCAGTCATTTCATTCTGAACCGTATATCCAGGATAAATTTTTGACAGTCCGCTGATTCCGCCGTAGTGCCGGTATACATAATTCTTCACCTTGCGATAGTCTTCGGCAATCTCCTGAAGCTTTGCCATGTCCTCCTGTGAAATCTGTGTTTTATTGTATTGGCGGACAGTCTTGCATATGGTATTTTGCGGCATTCCGCCTCCTTTTTGCGGATTAAAAGATTTATTTTTTCAAAATTGCGGTACATAATGCCAAAAAGCATAGGTTTTGGCAACTTTATAAAATCCGCAAATTTTAGTTGATTCTAACATAATATCGTCAAAAATTCAATAATCTTAACCATTTTTCTTATGGATTTTTACCCAACATCTTCTATTGCCAAAATCTATACGTTTTGGCAACTCAGCCCATAAGTTAAAATGGGGCTGCTGCACGAAAATCGTACAGCAGCCCTTTTCGGTAATGAAAAAAAATTTTTGATTTTTCCTGACATTCATCCAGGCTCTTTATTTAACGAAACAGCTTTCTATAATTATCATACACAGCCTTTACCAGAACCTCTTTCTCAATCCCTCTTACCCTGCAGATATAATCCACCACTCCTGCAACCGTCTCAGGCCCGTGGACTTTTCCCGTCATGGAAGTAGGAGCCTTAAAAGGTGCATTGCTCTCCACAAGAATCCTGTCCAAAGGAACCTCCATAGCCACTTTTTTCGTGTCTTCATTGTCGGATTCCAAAATAACCGCCGGAGAAAAGGCCAGGTACAGCCCCATATCCAGAAACTCCTTCATGGCCCTGTAGCCGCCGCTGTAGCCGTGCATAATTCCAGGCACCTTCAAGTGCCCCTTAATATACCGCCTGGTATCTTCCGCAGCATGGCGCATATGAATGATCACCGGCTTTTTCAGTTCATTGGCCAGTTCCATCTGCCTGACAAACACTTCCTTCTGAAGTACCTGGGGAACCACGGTTTCATAAAAAGAATAATCCATTCCGATCTCGCCCACTGCTTTAATCCGGACATCCCGCACCAGTTCCAGCATCCTGTCCCACTCTTCAAAAGACATTTTTAAAATATCGTTGGGATTCAGGCCAGCAGCCACGTCAAATATGGAATCCCGTTCTGCCAGGTCAAATGCCCTTCTGGCCTCCTCTTCATTCCGGCAGACGATCATGATTCTCTCGACTCCCGCCTCTTTCGCTTCCGCAGTTATCTCCCGCCATCCCGGATACAACTTCTGCCCGCAGATATGGGCATGGCTGTCAATCATTCCTTTCATTGGTTCTCCATCCTCTTTACTGTAAAAATCCTGCCGCCGATTAGGGGCATGAATTCAGGTATGCCAAATGTGCTCGCCTGACCTTTATGTGCGGTGGTGTGCTGGGCGCATGTAAGTTTTCTATGCCAGTTCCAAAGCAACTTCCATCATATTGGTAAACGACGTCTGCCGCTCCTGCGCCGTGGTGGCTTCCCCCGTAACCACGGAGTCAGAAACTGTCAGGATGCAGAGGGCGTTGGCCCCTCCATAAGCCGCATTGCTGTAAAGCGCCGCTGACTCCCTCTCCACTGCCAGAACCCCCCTACGGTCCCAGGTCACTCCTGCAGGAGGGAGATCCGGGTTATAGAACATATCCGAACTTAAGATATTGCCCACATGGTAGGAAAATCCCTTGGCCTCAGCTGTCTTTACGGCCTTGGCCAGAAGCTCATAACTGCAGATGCAGGAATAGTCCCCAGGCAGCCTGAACTGCTTTACATAGTTGGATGTGGTGCAGGCTCCCATGCCAAATACCATGTCCCTTACCTTCACCTCAGGCCTGAGAGCCCCTGCAGTTCCTACCCGGATCAGATTCCTGCATCCATAAAAATGAATCAGCTCATAAGAATAAATCCCTATTGAAGGGCATCCCATACCTGATCCCATGACAGAAACCCGTTTTCCCTTATAGTTTCCCGTAAACCCCAGCATATTCCTGGTAGAATTAAACTGAGATGTCTCTGTCAGGAAATTATCCGCAATGTATTTGGCACGAAGCGGATCTCCCGGCAGCAGCACCGTCTCTGCTATTTCCCCTACCGCTGCTCCTATGTGGGGAGTTGGAACTTTAACCTCTGACATCTTCTTTACCTCCTCTTTGTATTTAGATATAACCTTAATAACCTTTGGCATGTCTTCCTTTGCGGCTGCCTCCAGCTTTCTCTGCCAGACGCACACCCGGTAAAAACAGCATACTGCTGCTTATAGCCTGACCTTGTTTCCTTTTCCGTCCCGTTTTCCGATCTTCAGCCGATTCAAATGAACCTCTTTCTTCTTATATTCTACCACAGGATTGTCTCCAATTAAATATAAAGCTTCTAATTCGTCATCTTTTTCCAACTTAATTCCCCTTACTCCCCTTGAATTCTTCTTCATCTCTGAAATTTCGTCCAAAAGGAACCGTAAAAACATGCCGTTTTTCGTCTGAATCACTACTTCCGACTGGTCTTCCACAAGGCTTACATGTACCAGCCCGTCGCCTTCCTGCAGCTTGGTGGCAGCCACAGTCCGGTTGTTGGTAATAAATTCCTCCCCTGGCACCAGCTTCACCAGAGCCATTTTTGTAGCAAAAATAAGCCGCCTTCCCATAACCTTTTCAAGACTGGTCAGATATAGGATACACTCTTTTGCCCCGTCAAACTTGCTTAAGTTATCCACAGGCACACCCTTTTCCCGAAGCTTGCCTGCAGGTATATCCCGCACCTTAAGCTGATGCAGGTTACCCTTGTCCGTAAACAGGCAGATTTTGTCAGTATTCATGCATCTTATCACATGGGAGTACTCTGCCTCCACAGTCTCCCGGTTCCTTTCAAATGCAGTTTTGTCAAGAATCTTGCAGTAGCCGAAGCGATCCATGACAAAGACCACCTCCTGAACCTCCATGGGGGCCTCTTCATAGACAGCTTCCTTGCCGTCTTCAATGTCTGTCCTGCGGACAAGGGCAAACTCCTCCTTAATCTTGTCCAGATCTTCAATGATCACCTGGTCCATGGTTTCTTTGTCTTTCAGGATTTTGGTATATTCTTTGATCTTTTTAAGCGTTTCCTTGTACTCCTTCTCCAATGCCAGAATCTCCAGGCCGATAAGCTTATATAACCGCATTTCCAGAATAGCCCCTGCCTGCTTCTCCGTAAAATGCAGCTGCGCAGCATCCTTTTCAAACTCCGGACTGCGGAAATGGATATTGGAAGTATCCCCATTCATCAGGCAGTTTTTAGCGTCTTTTAGATTTTTCGATCCCCGCAGTACTGCAATGATCAGGTCAATGACATCACATGCCTTTATCAGGCCTTCTTTAATCTCCTTTTTCTCCAGTTCCCGGTCCAGCAGCACCTGATACTTCTTTTTGTTGTTTTCATACTGGAAATCCAGATAATTTTTCAGGATTCCCCGCAGATTCAGCGTCTCCGGCCTGCCTTTTACAATAGCAAGCATGTTAACGCCGTAAGTATCCTCCAGCTTTGTTTTCTTGTACAGAATATTTTTAATCTTCTCCACATCTGCATCTTTTTTCAGTTCCAATACAATGCGGATTCCTTCTTTATTGGACTGGTTGGAAATATCCGTCACATCTGTCAGCTTTTTTGACTCCACCAGTTCCGCCACATCCATAAGGAATTTATTGATTCCCGCTCCGATCATGGTATATGGGATCTCCGAGATAATCAGCTTGTCTTTGTCTGTTCTGCGCTTGCCCAGCTCCACATCCATCCTGCCCCGAAGCTTAATCTTCCCAACCCCTGTCTCATAGATTCCCGGAAGATCTTTTTTATTGGCAATGATCCCTCCTGTGGGGAAATCAGGCCCAGGCATCAGTTTCATCAGCTCTGACGTGCCCATATCTGGATTCTGAATGTATGCCTTGACAGCATCCACCACCTCCGCCAGATTGTGAGGCGGAATACTGGTGCTCATTCCCACGGCAATTCCCTCGGCTCCGTTGATCAGAAGGTTGGGAACCCGCACCGGAAGCACCTGAGGCTCTTTCTCGGTTTCGTCGTAATTGGGGACAAATTCCACAGTCTTATCCAGATCTTTTAAATATACTTCCTCAGCAAATTTCTGCAGCCTTGCCTCTGTATAGCGCATGGCTGCGGCGCCGTCACCTTCAATAGAGCCGAAATTGCCGTGGCCGTCCACCAAAGCCATTCCTTTCTTGAAATCCTGGGTCAGCACCACCAGTGTATCGTAAATGGAAGCGTCGCCATGGGGATGGTATTTACCCATGGTATCGCCTACAATACGGGCTGACTTCCTGTGAGGCTTGTCATGGTTCAGCTTCAGCTCGCTCATGTCGTAAAGCACCCGCCGCTGCACCGGCTTAAGGCCGTCCCTTGCATCAGGAATGGCTCTTGCGGTAATGACGCTCATGGAATAATTCACATAGCTTCTCTGCATCTCCTCTGAGTATTCCGTTGTAATAATCTTTTCTGCCATTCTTTCCTCCTGTGGCACATATCTGCATATTCAGGAATCCCTGGGGTTTTCCCGGCGGATTCCCTGCCAGGTTATGGCCAATCCTGCGGCCTTTTTCTGGTGTTGTTATGCATCAATGTCCGCCTCGTTTGCATGTTCATAAATAAACTGCCTTCTTGGCGGAACATCGCTTCCCATAAGCATCTCTGTAATCTCTGACGCCATTCTGGCATCCTCAATTTCCACCCGCTTCAGCACCCGGTTCTCCGGATCTAAGGTAGTTTCCCAAAGCTGGCTGGCATCCATCTCTCCCAGCCCCTTATACCGCTGCAGAGTAAAATCCCCTTTGTGGCTTTTTCGGTATTTTTCCAGTTCCTTCTCGTCATAGAGATACTGCTCCTCCCCCTTTTTGGGAATCACCTTAAATAAAGGCGGCATAGCAATATATACATGGCCGTTGTATATCAGTTCCGGCATAAACCGGTAGAGAAACGTCAGTAGCAGGGTGTCAATATGGCTTCCGTCCACATCTGCATCCGTCATAAGGATAATCTTGTGGTATCTAAGTTTGCTGATGTCAAAATCATTGCCGTACCCTTCTGAGAATCCGCATCCAAAGGCATTGATCATGGTTTTGATCTCGCCGTTGGCCAGTACCTTGTCCATGGATGCCTTCTCCACATTAAGGATTTTTCCCCTGATCGGCAGAATAGCCTGGTACATCCTGTTTCTGGCAGTTTTGGCCGAACCGCCGGCAGAATCTCCCTCCACAATGAAAATCTCGCATTTCTCCGGCACCCGGCTTTCGCAATTAGCTAGTTTGCCGTTGCTGTCAAAGGAAAACTTGGATTTTGTCAGCATATTGGTTCTGGCCTTTTCCTCTGCCTTCCTGATCTTTGCCGACTTTTCTGCACATCCGATGATGCCTTTAAGCACCTCCAGATTCCTGTCAAAATAGCGCTGCAGCTCATCTCCAGTAATGGCAAACACTGCCTTGGTAGCATCAGCGCTTGCCATCTTTGTCTTGGTCTGTCCTTCAAAAATAGGGTCTGGGTGTTTAATAGCCACAATGGCCGTCATGCCATTACGCGTATCCGCCCCTGTAAAATTTGCATCCTTCTCCTTCAAGATCCCCAGTTCTCTGGCATAGCTGTTAATAAGCGATGTAAATTTCGTCTTAAACCCTACCAGGTGAGTGCCGCCCTCCTGAGTAAAAATATTATTGCAGAAGCCAGACACATTTTCCTCAAAGGCATCTACAAACTGAAATGCCGCCTCCACCTCAATATTATCCATGCTTCCTTTGTAGTAAATCGGATCATGAATCGGTGTCTTGCCTGCATTTACTTCCCTTACATAGGCCACAAGTCCCTCAGGCTCGCAGTAGACAATGGTTTCCTCTTCCCCTTTGCGCCGGTTGGCATAGGTTATGGTCAGATTCGGATTTAAGTAAGCCGTCTCATGAATCCTGCTTTTCAGCCAGTCAGCCTTAAACCGTATCCGCTCAAAAATCTCCCCGTCAGGAAGAAAATTGATCTCCGTCCCTGTCTCTTTTGTTCTTCCCAAAGTTGGCAGCAAGCCGTCTGTCAGCTCCACTGTAGGAATTCCTCTTTCATAGGCATCATGATGAATATAGCCGTTTTTATATATCTTTATATCCATATGTTCCGACAAAGCATTTACCACCGAAGAGCCTACGCCGTGAAGGCCTCCGCTGGTCTTATACGCCTGATTGTCAAACTTTCCGCCGGCATGAAGCGTCGAAAGAACCACCCGCTCCGCTGACATGCCTTTTTTATGCATCTCAACCGGAATTCCCCGGCCATTGTCTTTCACCGTACAGGAGCCGTCTTCCTCCAGAGTCACCCATATCTGGCTGCAGAAGCCTGCCAGATGCTCATCCACAGAATTGTCCAGAACCTCATAGATCAGATGGTTCAGACCCTTGATTCCCACGCCGCCTATGTACATCCCCGGCCTTTTCCTGACAGCCTCCAGCCCCTCCAGAACCGTAATGCTGTCTGCATTATATTGTGCCTTTGCCATGTCGTCCTCCCTGTTCCGCTGTTCCCACACCGCATAACCTGCGGTTTCTTTTATAATTTATTACTAACTGTTAGGTTACTGAATCCGCCCGCACATCAGTGCGGTTCCTATTATATTTTGTCATAAACCCTTAGGTTTCTGACCTGCCCGCACATCAGTGCGGTTCCTATTATATTTTGTCATAAACCCTTAAGTTTCTGACCTGCCCGCACATCAGTGCGGTTCCTATTATACACATAAAACACTGCATTTGGCAAGTTAAGGTTATTTTTGCATGTTCCGGCCCTGCACTAATCATATCTGAAATCTCTTTTTGCATTTTCCGCATTAACAGTTAATCATCCAATCCATGTCCCAGAAGAAGGAACCGGCGTTTCCTCTTTCACAGACTCTCCTGCCGATCTCTGCAGAAATCCCGTACTTTTCCATAACGCAAAAAGATGCCTTCAGGCAAATCCCCCAAAGGCCTCTTTTTTATACTATCCGTATATTTAAGAATTCCCCTACTGTCAGTAACCTCTAATCATGGGCTGAGGCTGGGGATATCTTTTTTGTCTCATATAAGAAACTAATCTATTTATTTAAATACCCCTTTTAAAGCACTGGCGACTTTCGATACATCATCAATGGTCAATTTAGCCTTCACCCCATCAATCACTTTCATCACAATATCATCCGGCAGATCAACACCGATTACTTTCTCTATTACCTTTACCGGCTCCTTTTCAAACTGCTCTTTAATATCAGGGTTTTTAGAGATTTCCTCTGCAATTTTACTGATCTGTTCTTTTATATCCATCACTGATTCCTCCATTTTCTATACATCGGTCTATTTTTAAACAATAACCCTTTTCTTGTAAAATATCTTTTGCAAAACCCATTTTTCAATGGTTCTCCCAAATACCTGGCAAGCCAGGCCCCTGGCAGCATATGGCTTCTTTCAGGGATGCCATATGAGCCTGTCAGACTCTCATTTGCGGCAGCATGACCGCTGCATGGCCCATAAGGGCTTAAACAGCCAGGAATTCTCCTGCACCCTTAAAAACAGCCTCCCATTCTTTCCCAAACCAAGCTTTGATTACAGATGCATCTTGACTGAAAAACCTGTTCCATGATAGGATACCCCTATCCTATTACCATTTAAGCGAGGTACTTACCCATGATCCTACACGTTGCAGCAGACAGCACCTGCCAGTTTATCTCCGTAACAGACGCCCTCTCCTCCATACCCGACTCCTGTACAGAGGAAATATTGATATACATCCACAAAGGAGTATACCAGGAGCAGATTTCCATAACTCATCCCCGCATAACCTTTATAGGCGATTCCCCGTTTGATACGGTTTTATCCTATGGCCTTTATGCCGGCATGAAACTGGATGACGGCCAAAAGCGGGGAACCTTCCGGACTTACTCCTGTTTTATCGACACTGACGACATCACATTCCGCAGCCTGACCATAGCCAATACTGCAGGTCCCGGACCGGCCGCAGGGCAGGCAATTGCCCTCTATGCAGACGGCGACAGGCTTATGTTTGATGGCTGCCGCTTTCTGGGAAACCAGGATACCCTGTTTACAGGCCCTCTTCCGCCAAAAGAGATAGAGCCAAACGGCTTCGCAGGCCCCAAACAGTTCGCTCCCAGAATCAATGGCCGCCACTATTACAGAAACTGTTACATAGAGGGTGACATTGATTTTATCTTTGGAAGCGCCACCGCTTATTTTGAATCCTGCGAATTTTTTTCCAAAAATATCGGCCGTCCTGTTAACAGCTATGTGACGGCAGCTTCTACTCCCCAGGGTCAGGCTTACGGCTATGTAATGAAAGACTGCCGTTTCACAGGCAGCTGCCCTCCCCATTCCGCTTATCTTGGCCGGCCATGGCGGGAATATGCAAAAACAGTCCTTATTAACTGCTTTATGGATCAGCATATTTGCCCAGAAGGCTGGCATGACTGGAACAAGCCAAATGCCCATGACACCTGCTATTTTGCCGAATACGGCAGCTATGGCCCTGGAGCCGTCATTCCTTCCAGGCCTCAGTGGGTGCACCGGCTGACCCATAAGGATCTGGCTTTGTACAGCCGCGAACACGTTTTAAGCGGAAATGACAGGTGGAATCCCTGGAGCCTGTGATTTCCCCTACTTTAAGATCTCCACATTCCCGTCACTCTCAATAGTACTGTTGACGGGATTTTCTCTGATATCCAAAAACTTCAGGTTTTCTGCCTGATTAAGGGGGGACAGCTCTGTCACATAATTATTTTTAATCCCCAGATGGGTCAGGTTTTTTAATGATGCCGCAAACTGCACATTAGTCAGTTGATTTCCGTCCAGATACAGCCTTTCCAGCCCCGGATAATTTGTGAGAAAATCCGTATGCCCGTCAAGGGCCACGTCATCATACCACAGATCCGTCATGCCGTTGGAAGACTCTACATAAAAGTTTTCCTTTAAATTTGCCTCCCGCATTTCCAGCACCCGAAGGGACGGATTCTCCGAAAGCCTGCCAAAATCAATCTCAAACATACAATTATTCAGATACAGCTCCTCCAGCCCCTGGTGGTTAAACACATTGGAAATATCGCCCAGAATCTCCGTATTTCTCTGATAACCGCCCCAGATCCCGCCCTGGCTTATTCCGCTGAAATCGAGAATCTTCAAGTTAGGCATTTTGTCAATAAAATGCACGTCCCTTAAAGGAACCCCATAGGTCCACACCGAATAGCAGGCCAGGCTTTCCAGGTTCGTCAGGCTGGAAAGGGCGCTGATCTCATCCACATTGCAGCCATGTATTGACAGCCGTTTCAGATTTCCCATATTTCTTAAAAAAGAGATGGAAATAAATCCGCTCATATCCAGCTGCTCAAGGCCGGTTAATGCAGACAAATCCGGGTCATCCTGAGACGTGGACTTGTCCAGGGTAAGGCAAGTCAGTCCTGTCAGACGGCCAACAGGGCCATAATCCTGAATAGAGCTGTTGTCCTTTAACTCCAGGAAGGTCAGCCCTGTCAGCCCTCCCACAGGCTCCAGGCTGATAGCATCTGTCTCCCCGATGGACAGATAAGTCAGGTTGGTCAGCGGCTTCAGAAAACTGAACTCCCGGATTAAAGAAGATTCCAGCTCCAGCCGCTCAAGCCCTGTAAGAACCGACAATGCCCCATAATCTGTCATGGTCTTAGGCTGATCCGACCCAAAGATGGGATCGGAATCATCCTCTGCAATGCGCAGTGATTTCAGCTGCTTTAAAGACACCAGCTGCTTAAAGTCAGGATTTCGTACATCCTCCAGATCCAATATCTCCAGATTTTCAAAAGCCCCGATTCCCTCCAGGCTTTCCAGTCCGTCTATGGACAGCTCCTTTATCTGTCCCGGCGACGAAACCAAAGCCGCTGCCTGGGAAATATCCATGCCAGAGCACACCAGCCCCTGCAGCTGTTTCAGACTGTCGATGGCGCCATACTCCCAGGCATTAGACAAGTCCAGTTTTTTCAGGCCCGTAAAAATGGCAAAGTTATCCCCCTCCCATTCTTCTGGTGCCAGCGTTACAACAGCCGTGTCAAAATCGCCGTCCTGGTAAGGATCTTTAAAACTGTACTCCACAGTGCAGCTTTCCCGGCCGGAAGTCAGGCTTAAATATTGGATGTTTCCAAGCTCCTCCTGTGTGACCCTGTCTGCGCTTTTGCCGAATATAGCCTCCACCATGGACTCACAGAGCGGGCTCATAAC
>CATLBO010000099.1 GCA_949879025.1 uncultured Hungatella sp.
TTGATATGGTATCTGCCATTGTTACCAGAAAGACCAGAACAGCCATGGAGATGTATGAAGATCTCCTGACCTTGAGAGAGCCGCCTATGCGGATTTTGTTTTTGATTGCCAGACAGTTTAACCAGATTCTTCAGGTAAAGGAGCTGATGGCTCAGGGAATGGACAGAGGGAACATTGCTTCCAGCCTGAAAATGCAGCCGTTTGTAGTGGGGAAAATAATGCCGCAGGCCAGATCTTTTTCCGGAGAACAGATCCTGTCCTATGTGAATCTATGCGTGGACGCAGAGGAGGCAGTGAAAACAGGAAGGCTGAATGAAAGACTGGCGGTGGAGCTGCTGATTACCAGAAAGTATTAGGCCGCAGCGGGGATTCTTTGGCTCAAGTCTTTGGAGGAATGCAGAGGAGAACGCAGAAAAGGTTTCTGACACCGCCACACCAACGGTATCAGAAACCTTTTTATCTTCGTAAAGCCAGATTCACGAAAAAATTATGCCATAGCGCTTACAGCTTTGCTTAAACGGGAAACCTTTCTGGAAGCGTTATTCTTATGATATACGCCTTTTGTACAGGCCTTGTCGATCTCGGAAATTGCGTTTACTAAACTTGCCTGTGCAGCAGCCTTGTCACCGGCAGCGATAGCAGCGTCAACCTTCTTCATCGAAGTTTTTACTTTAGATCTGATGGACTTGTTTCTGTCAGTCTTGGTTTGGGTAACTAAGATTCTTTTCTTAGCAGATTTAATGTTAGCCAATCTGGGCACCTCCGATTAAAATTAATATTATTAAAGTTCTTTGGTTTGCATCAAAGTCTGGACACGGACAGATTAATGTAAACATGCTTTAATATTTTATCCAATAAGAGACGGAATGTCAATACATATTTCCCGGTTTTTTGGAAAAAATAAGGAAAAAATGAGGAAACGGAGGGACAGATATGTTTGAGATTCGGACAGACCTGGCAGTGGAGGAGAAAGAAAGTTTTCCAGGAAAAGGCAGGGAAGTTAACGGTGTTTCTTTGAGGGAATGGAGAAAGGCGTTCAGCAAGATCAAGCTGACGGAAGTGACGATTCTGGATGAACAGGGAGCCAGGGCTATGGGGAAACCCAAAGGGACTTATGTGACTATGGAAGCGAAGGCCCTTACCAAGGGAGACGAGGATTATCACAAGGAAGTTTCGGCAGAACTGGCCATACAGCTGAAAAAGATGGTAAAAGATCTAAAAAAGCAGAAAAAGCTGCCGGATAAAAAAGATATCCATGTGCTGGCAGTAGGGCTGGGAAATCCTTCTGTGACGCCGGATTCCCTGGGGCCTAAGGTTCTTGGCAACCTTTTGGTCAACCGTAATATGGATGAAGGGGAGGATGCGGTTTTAAGCGGTATTGTGCCTGGAGTTATGGCGCAGACAGGGATGGAGACAGCAGAAATATTAAAAGGGATTATCCATGAGACAGAACCGGATATGGTGATAGCCATTGATGCCCTGGCAGCCAGAAGCATAAGAAGGCTGGGAACCACGATTCAGCTGACTAATACAGGCATTCATCCCGGCTCCGGAGTTGGAAACCATCGTCACAGCCTTACGATGGAGAGCCTGGGGATTCCGGTACTGGCCATCGGCGTCCCTACAGTAGTGGGGGCAGCGGCTATTGTCCATGACACTATTGCAGCATTAACCGGAACCCTGGCAAGCCATATGGAGACTGAGGAAATGGGGAATTTTCTGGATCATTTAAATGCGGATGAACAGTACCAGCTGATCTGTGAGCTGCTGGAACCGGAGTTTGGGACTCTGTATGTAACGCCGCCTGATATTGATCAGACGGTGAAAAGACTTAGCTATACCATCTCCGAGGGAATTCACATGGCATTTTATCCCCATTTTAATGTTTCCTAGGAAAAATACGGAAAATATTTCATATGATAGATAAAAAGGCCCTCCGGGGGAATCGGGATTATGAGAAGGTTTCATTATGATACGGCTCAGATACTGAGAATGGTCATGCTGGCAGCAGGCGGAGTCCTGATTCTGGCATTGGCGGGAAAATACGGGAAAGAATGGGACAAGGGACAGGAGACGGAATTCTGGGAAAAGTACGGAAAAAAAATGTTGGCGGAAGGCGGGGCGGCTGTTTTCCGATACAGCTATCCCAGTGCATCAAAAATGGAGGAACTGGACAAAAAGGCAGACAAAGGGGCATCGTCATGGACGGAAATGGTGCTTATGTGGCTGGGGAACCGGAACCCAAGGATCAGATTTGAAAGAGACAGAGACAGTGCTAACGACGGATATCAAGACCCAGATCCTTCTTTCGGCACCTATTTGGAGAGCCAGAGAGTGGTGAGGGAATCCAGCTATCTGCTGTTTGGCGGCGGGGAGGAGACGAATACGGACAAGGCGGAGATGACAGGGGAATATGAAATGGCTGCCGGAGGCAGCCTTGGGGCAGCCTATGGGGAGAGGCTGGCCGTTGAGGGGCTGCCGGAGGCTACTGTGGTACACCACCATAACAACAGCCTGCCTGTGGTGGGAACCAGGTATGTGCTGGAACAGCTGGAAGACTATGATTTTCTCATGAAAAATTTTTACAGCGTTCATTCCTCTACCACTGCAAGCAGGGAAGAGATGAATGCAGAGCAGCTGCTTGAAGAAGACCTGTCTCTGGAAAAGGGGGGAGAAAACCCTCAGATACTTATTTACCATACTCACTCCCAGGAAACCTTTGCTGATTATGGAGCAGACAACCCAGAAGCCACTGTGGTTGGAATCGGAAATTATCTGACAGAGCTTCTGGAGGAGAAAGGCTACAGAGTAATTCATAATACCCAGGTATATGATTTGGTCAATGGAGAACTGAACCGAAGCAAAGCCTATGATTATGCGCTGAAGGGAGTTACAGCTGTTTTACAGGAAAATCCGTCTGTTGAAGTGGTGCTGGATATTCACCGGGACGGGGTAAGGGAGGATTTACATATGGTATCAGAAGTTAACGGAAAGCCTACGGCTCCCATTATGTTTTTCAACGGAATGAGTCAGACGCCGGAAGGCCCTATCGAGTACCTGGCCAATCCGTATAAGAAGCAGAACCTGGCGTTCAGCCTTCAGATGCAGCTGGATGCAGCAGCGTATTTTCCGGGATTTACCAGAAAAATTTACTTGAAGGGATTCCGGTATAACCTTCATCTGCGTCCCCGCTCTGCACTTATTGAGGTGGGAGCCCAGACAAATACATATGAGGAGGCAAGAAATGCCATGGAGCCTTTGGCGGAGATTCTGGATATGGTGCTGGGGGCGGAGAAGGAGACGGACAGGTGAAGGCAGAAATTTTGGCACGGCAAAAAATAACGCAGACCAAAAAGGCCTTGGGTCCGGCAGCTACGGAAACAGGTTGCAACATGAAAGAAAAAATGTTATATTCTTCTATAGCCGTGAGCCGGCACAGACACGGCTCACGTTTATTTAACCACAGGAAAGGATAAGACACTCATGCCAATTGTTGACCAGAACAAAATCCGCAATTTTTGCATTATCGCCCATATTGACCACGGCAAGTCCACCCTGGCTGACCGGATTATCGAGATGACTGGTCTTCTCACCAGCAGAGAGATGCAGTCCCAGGTACTGGATAACATGGATTTGGAGCGGGAACGGGGCATTACTATTAAAGCTCAGGCAGTCCGCACCGTATATAAAGCTGCTGACGGAGAAGAATATATTTTTAATCTGATTGATACGCCGGGGCATGTGGATTTTAATTATGAAGTTTCCAGAAGTCTGGCAGCCTGCGACGGCGCTGTTTTGGTGGTAGATGCAGCCCAGGGCATAGAGGCCCAGACTTTGGCCAATGTTTACCTGGCTTTGGATCATGATTTGGACGTGTTTCCGGTTTTAAACAAGATTGATCTGCCCAGCGCCGAGCCGGACCGGGTGGCGGCTGAGATTGAAGATATTATAGGGCTGGAGGCTCACGATGCGCCCAGGATCTCTGCCAAGACGGGAATTCATATAGAACAGGTGCTGGAAGCCATTGTGGAGAAGATCCCGGCTCCTAAAGGAGACCCGGCAGCGCCTTTGAAGGCTTTGATCTTTGACTCCTTGTATGATTCATACAAAGGCGTGATTATTTTCTGCCGAATAAAGGAAGGGACTGTGAAAAAGGGAACAGCCATTCGGATGATGGCCACAGGAGCTGAGGAAGAGGTGGTTGAGGTAGGGTACTTCGGCGCAGGCCAGTTTATTCCCTGCGAGGAATTAAGCGCCGGCATGGTAGGATATATTACTGCCAGCATTAAGAATGTAAAGGATACTGCAGTGGGAGATACCATTACGGACAAAAACAATCCATGCAGAGAGCCTCTGCCGGGATATAAAAAAGTTACATCCATGGTCTACTGCGGACTTTATCCGGCTGACGGAGCTAAATACAATGACCTGCGGGATGCTTTGGAAAAACTTCAGCTAAATGACGCTTCCTTGTTTTTTGAGCCAGAAACATCCATTGCATTGGGATTTGGATTCCGATGCGGGTTTTTAGGCCTTCTGCATCTGGAGATCATTCAGGAAAGGCTGGAGAGAGAATATAATCTGGATCTGGTGACTACGGCGCCAGGAGTTGTGTACCGTGTTCACAAAAAGAAGGGCGATGTCATAGAACTGACCAATCCTTCCAATCTGCCGGAGCCTTCAGAGATTGAGTATATGGAGGAGCCTATTGTCACTGCGGAGATTATGGTAACCACGGATTTTGTAGGGGCGATTATGACCTTGTGCCAGGAACGCCGGGGTGTTTATCTGGGGATGGAGTATATTGAGACAACCCGGGCCCTGCTGAAATATGAACTGCCTTTAAATGAGATCATCTATGACTTTTTTGATGCTTTGAAATCCCGCTCAAGAGGGTATGCCTCTTTTGATTATGAAATAAAAGGATATCAGCAGTCAGAACTGGTAAAGCTGGATATTTTGATCAACAGAGAGGAAGTGGATGCATTATCATTTATTGTCCATGCTTCGTCGGCCTATGAAAGAGGAAGGAGAATGTGCGAGAAGCTGAAAGACGAGATCCCGCGCCATTTGTTTGAGATCCCTATTCAGGCGGCCATTGGCGGGAAAATCATTGCCAGAGAAACTGTAAAGGCCATGCGGAAGGATGTTCTGGCAAAATGCTACGGCGGCGATATCAGCCGAAAGAAAAAGCTTTTGGAAAAACAGAAAGAGGGAAAAAAGCGGATGCGGCAGATCGGCAATGTAGAGATTCCGCAGAAAGCCTTTATGAGCGTATTAAAACTGGATGAGGAATAGATTTTGAGAAAACCACTGGAATTATATATCCATATTCCCTTCTGTGCCCAAAAGTGTGATTACTGCGACTTCCTTTCAGGAAGAGCGGCTCTGAGCGTGCAGAGGCTGTATGTGGAACGTTTAATAGAAGAGATTGCGTGTCAGAGTGCCCACTACCCGGGATACACGGTTGTGTCCGTGTTCCTGGGAGGCGGCACTCCTTCTCTGTTGGAGCCAAAACAGCTTTTGGATATTATGAATCAGGTGAAGAAGCATTTTCGCCTTACAGAGGATGCAGAGGTAACTATGGAGGCAAACCCAGGAACCGTGACTATGGAGAAACTCCAGGCCTGCCGGGAAGGCGGAATCAACCGCATCAGTATTGGGCTGCAGTCTGCGGATGACAAGGAATTAAAGAAGCTGGGACGGATTCATACATACGATGAATTTTTGAAAACATTTCAGCGGGTGAGGCAGGCAGGCTTTGCCAACGTGAACATTGACCTGATGTCAGCCCTGCCTGGTCAGACACTGGCCTCCTGGAAGACAACTCTTAAGAACGTTACAATGCTGAAACCGGAACATATTTCGGCTTACAGCCTTATAATAGAAGAGGGCACGCCATTCTATGACAGATACCATGATCATCCGGAACTTCTGCCA
This sequence comes from uncultured Hungatella sp., assembly GCA_949879025.1. Classification (GTDB taxonomy): domain Bacteria; phylum Bacillota; class Clostridia; order Lachnospirales; family Lachnospiraceae; genus UBA3402. Next base: position 5,941 of record CATLBO010000099.1, read on the forward strand.
GATGAAAATGAGGAGAGGGAAATGTATTATCTGACAAAGCAGTTCCTTCACAGCCATGGATTTGAGCGTTACGAGATTTCCAATTATGCAAAGCCAGGCTATGAATGCCGTCACAATACAGGATATTGGATCGGGACGGAGTACTTAGGCTTGGGGCTTGGGGCTTCGTCTTACATTCAGGGCTTCCGGTTTTGCAATGAGAAAGATCTGGGAGCCTATTGCAGGCTGAAGATGCAGCAGGAAGATGTGGATGATTACCTTCATAAAGAGATTGTCAGGCTGACCGAGAAAGAGAAGATGGAGGAATTCATGTTTTTGGGAATGCGGCTTATAAGGGGCGTTTCAGAGAAAGAGTTTGAGAAGCGGTTTGGCATAGGACTGCGGGACGTATACGGAAATGTACTGGACAGGCTTTTGAAAAATCGTCTGATTGTGGCTGAGGAGCCTTATGTGCGTCTCAGTGAATTCGGAATTGATATCAGCAATTACGTGCTTAGTGAATTTCTGCTGTGAATGTATGGAATTACCGGACAGAAGATGCGTATGAGAAGAAGACCAGAACTGCCGCTCTAAAAAGGGCGGCAGTTCTGTTAGAAAAAATTGGCAGATGAAAAGGCTTTATTCCGGGACGGCAAAGACTTCGGCAGTGGTAATGCCGTGAGCCAGGGCCTCCTCATGTGTGGCATAAAAAATGTCGATTTTATTTTCAGTCACATTGGAGCCAATATCCTCTACAGTGTAGATAATATCATCAATCATAAGACGCGTGCCGATGGGAAAAACATCAATATCGGCAGATACTGTATGATCTGGCTGAGGTTCTGTTCCGCTGTAAGTCAGCTTGGAAATAGAAGAAGGGCAGCAGATTTCGCAGCTGCAGTAGCCGGTAACAGTAAACATGCCCAGGGAGACAGGAGCCTGTTTTGGCTTTTCTTCCTTTTTAGGTATAAATCCCGGACCTTTTTCCCAGGAAAGAAGAGGTCTGCCTGAAGAAGTATCCGTATTTTCTGATGAAGCCGCAGTGGTGCTTTCTGACGAGTGGGAGGAAGCAGAGGCTTTGGCCACAGACTGCCCAGAAGCGGCAAAACTGCCTGCCGTATCCTGTGAAGAAGGAAAACCTGGTTCCTCCGAAGCCTGGGCGGATAGAGAACTGCCTGCGGCGCTTGGTGAAGAGGCTGAATCTGGTTCCAGAGCCTGGGGGGATACAGGATCGCCAGGGGTGTTTTGTGAAGAGGAAGCAGCTGACCTGGGAGCCTGGGTAGATACGGAAGCGCCTGCCTTGTTTCGGGAAGAACTGGAGGCAGGTTCCGGAGCCTGTCTGGAAACAGACGTTTCGCCTGGTCCCGCAACTAATACGGTGCGCTCTTCAGATTCCGGCAGAGAGGAGGCATCAAAGGATGCTTCTTCACTGGAATCGGCATTCAGCAGAAAACGGTCAGACACTTTATTATAAGTAAGTTCCCCTAAAAACACCCGTTCAGTCTCTGTGGCCGCATAGGCGGTGACACGAAAATCTTCGTCGTCAAACTGGTTCCAGTCAACAGAATAGGTAAATCCGTGATATCCGTCTCCAATGCTTTCCTGAAGTTTTTCCTGATAATGGTCGGCTTTTACTGTAGCAATTTTTAAAACTTCAGAGGAATCAGCAGGATAAACAGAGATTTCAACAGGAATGACATGGCCATAGCTGTCACTGTCCCAAACCCAGCCGTAAACGGAAGAGTTATCCGCACCATCTAAAGTTCCTGCCGGAGTGGCGGCCATGGCAGAGAATGAAAGCGCAAGACCAAACGCACTGCTGGCAAAGGCAAGTGATAACTTTTTTGAAATTGAGTTTTTCATAATTCTTTCTCCTCTGGAAATACAAAATGACAATATTACTAGTTACAATTATATTACAAATATGTTAAAAGTCAAGGAATTCGTGGCAGAGTGGGGGGAATTTGGTAAAAACGCAAGAATTTCCAGGGAAAAGTGGTTGAAATGGGGAAAGATTGTCTCTAAAGCGGCAGATAGTAATGAATAATGCAGGCCGAGTATTTCAGCGAAAAGTTTCCAAAAAAGGTATTGACAAAAAGTACGCAAAGGACTATATTAAGAACATAGAAATTAGCACTCAATCGAAATGAGTGCTAACAAGCAAAAAATAAGGAAAGGGCGGGGGATATGGAGCTGGACGAGCGGAAGATTACCATTTTAAAAGCTATCATAAAGAATTATATGGAAACCGGCGAACCAGTAGGGTCCAGAACCATTTCCAAGTACGTGAATTCCAAGTGGAGTTCAGCTACCATACGCAATGAGATGTCAGACCTGGAAGAGATGGGCTATATTGTCCAGCCTCATACTTCCGCAGGAAGGATTCCTTCTGATAAAGGCTACCGTTTCTATGTGGATCAGATTCTTCTGGAGAAAGATAATGAAGTAACGGAGATTAAGGAGATGATGGTTCAGCGTATGGGCCGTCTGGAACAGGTACTGAAGGCTCTGGCAAAGAACCTTGCCAGCAACACTAATTATGCAGCCCTCATAAGCGGCCCCCAGTATCACCGTAACAAGCTGAAGTTTATTCAGCTGTCTAAAGTGGATGCCCGCAGGCTCCTTATTGTTACGGTGGTGGAGGGAAACATTATTAAGAATACCATGGTGGCTGTAGAGGAGGAGATTAGCGACGAGGAAATTCTGAATCTGAATATCCTTCTTAATTCAAACCTTAACGGACTGACCATTGAGGAGATCAATCTGGGGGTTATCAGCAGACTGAAGGAACAGGCAGGGGTTCACAGCAAAGTGGTGGATCTGGTGCTGAATGAGGTTGCCGCAGTGATTAAAGCTGACGAGGATGAACTTCAGATTTACACCAGCGGAGCTACCAACATATTTAAATATCCGGAGCTAAGTGACAGCCGTAAAGCCAGTGAACTGTTAAGCACCCTAGAACACACAGAAATGCTGCAGGAACTGGTGGACACAGTAGGGGCGGACAGCGAGACAGGGATTCAGGTATATATTGGCGATGAGTCTCCGGTTCAGGCCATGAAAGACTGCAGTGTGGTGACTGCCACTTATGAGCTGGGCGAAGGGCTTAAAGGGACTATCGGAATTATTGGACCGAAGCGCATGGATTATGAGAAGGTGCTTAAGACTTTGAGAAATTTGATAACTCAGTTAGATGCGACCTTTAAGAAGGAAGACGGGTAAGCGGGAAACACAGGACAGAAAGATTCGGCAGGGAGTGGGTTTCCGGATTGCCTGAAAAGGAAGAAAGGTGAGAGTGCAGTGAGCGAAGAAAATAGAAGAGAAGAGAAAGCGGAGCAGGCGGAGGATATTATGAGGGAAGCCTCAGAAAATTCCCAAAGCCAGGAGGCGCCTGACGGATTCGGAACAAATCCGGACGGGGAAGCAATGGGGAAGCCAGAGGAACAGGATGAACTGCCCAGGGAAGAAGAGCAAGGGCAGGAAAATCCCAGGGAATCTTCGAAAAAGGGATTTTTTGGGAAGAAGAAGGAGAAGAAAGATCCAAAGGATGCTCAGATTGAAGAACTGACAGATCGCTTAAAGAGGAATATGGCTGAGTTTGACAATTTCAGAAAGCGGACAGAAAAAGAGAAATCCGCCATGTTTGAGATAGGGGCCAAAGATATTATTGAGAGAATACTGCCGGTAATCGACAACTTTGAGAGAGGCTTAAACTCAATGCCTGAAGATGCCAAGGGAACTCCCTTTGCTGAGGGCATGGAGATGATATATAAGCAGCTTCTGAAAAATCTGGAGGAAGCAGGCGTTAAGGCTATTGAAGCCGCAGGCCAGCCGTTTGACCCTAATTTCCATAATGCAGTGATGCATGTGGAGGATGAAGAGCAGGGAGAGAATGTGGTTGTACAGGAGTTTCAGAAGGGCTATCTGTACCGGGACAGCGTAGTAAGGCACAGCATGGTGCAGGTGGCAAATTAGGAGTAGGCGCAGGAAGCATTTCTTATAAGAAGCTCCTGAGTATTACCGGATGCATGTCCGGACTAAAAAAGCAGCAGACTTATTAAAAAGTGGATTTCATATAGGAGGAAAAAGCTATGGGCAAGATTATAGGTATTGACTTGGGTACCACAAACAGTTGTGTGGCTGTTATGGAAGGCGGCAAGCCGACAGTTATCGCCAATGCAGAGGGTGTAAGGACTACGCCATCTATTGTGGCATTTACAAAGACCGGGGAGAGGCTGGTAGGCGAGCCGGCGAAGCGTCAGGCAGTGACAAATGCCGATAAGACCATCTCTTCCATAAAGAGACATATGGGAAGTGATTATAAAGTAGATATTGACGGGAAGAAGTATACGCCTCAGGAGATTTCCGCCATGATTCTCCAGAAACTGAAAGCTGATGCTGAAAGCTATCTGGGAGAGACTGTGACAGAGGCAGTTATTACGGTTCCGGCATATTTCAATGACGCACAGCGCCAGGCTACTAAGGATGCGGGAAAGATTGCAGGCCTGGATGTAAAGAGAATTATTAATGAGCCTACGGCTGCTGCTTTGGCATATGGCCTTGACAATGAAAAAGAGCAGAAGATTATGGTATACGACTTAGGCGGCGGTACATTTGATGTGTCTATCATCGAAATCGGCGATGGCGTTATTGAGGTGCTTTCCACCAACGGCGATACCAGACTGGGCGGCGATGATTTCGACAACCGCATTACTCAGTGGCTTATTGACGAGTTTAAGAAGGCTGAGGGCGTTGACCTGTCTGGCGATAAGATGGCGCTTCAGAGACTGAAAGAAGCAGCAGAGAAAGCAAAAAAGGAGCTTTCCACTGCCACTACTACTAACATTAACCTTCCGTTTATCACTGCTACCAATGAAGGGCCAAAGCATCTGGATATGAACCTGACCCGGGCTAAATTTGATGAGCTGACCCATGATCTGATTGAGAGGACAGCTATCCCGGTACAGAATGCCTTGAAGGATGCAGGCATTACGGCTTCCGAACTTGGCAAAGTGCTTCTGGTAGGCGGTTCCACACGTATGATCGCAGCTCAGGATAAGGTAAAACAGCTGACTGGCCATGAGCCTTCCAAGAGCCTGAACCCGGATGAGTGCGTTGCTATTGGCGCAGGCATTCAGGGCGGCAAGCTGGCAGGCGACGCAGGCGCAGGGGATATCCTTCTTCTGGATGTAACTCCGTTATCTCTGTCTATTGAGACTATGGGCGGGGTTGCAACCAAGCTGATTGAGCGGAATACAACCATTCCTACGAAGAAGAGCCAGATCTTCTCTACTGCGGCTGACAACCAGACTGCTGTAGATATTCATGTGGTACAGGGCGAGAGACAGTTTGCAAGAGATAACAAGACCTTAGGCCAGTTCCGCCTGGACGGAATTCCGCCTGCAAGAAGAGGCGTTCCGCAGATTGAGGTTACTTTTGATATTGATGCCAATGGTATCGTAAATGTATCTGCTAAGGATCTGGGAACAGGAAAAGAGCAGCACATTACCATTACTTCCGGTTCTAATATGTCAGATTCCGATATTGAGAAAGCAGTAAAGGAAGCAGCAGAGTATGAGGCTCAGGACAGGAAGCGCAAGGAAGCCATTGATGCAAGGAACGATGCAGATTCCATGGTATTCCAGACAGAGAAAGCTTTGGAAGAAGTAGGCGATAAGATTGATGCCAACGACAAAGCTGCTGTAGAGGCTGACTTGAATGCGTTGAAAGAGGCTATTAACCGGGCTCCGGTTGAGGACATGACCGATGCCCAGGTTGAGGACATCAAGGCAGGCAGAGAGAAACTGATGACAAGTGCCCAGGCACTGTTTGCAAAAGTCTATGAGAATGCTCAGGCATCAGGCGCAGGAGCCGCAGGACCGGACATGGGAGCCGGTGCAGGAGCCGCCAGCCAGCCCGAAGACGATATAATTGACGGAGACTTCAGAGAAGTATAAAGAACCGTTTCGCACGGTATTTGCGAAACGGTTCGCTACCCAAACGTAGCGAAGAGGAGTTTGGGTTTCCCGGCAAGTTTCGCACGGTATTTGCGAAACGGTTCGCTACCCAAACGTAGCGAAGAGGAGTTTGGGTTTCCTATAAAATTAAGCATTGCAGAAAAGTGTTGTAGCAGTACAGCACTTTTCTATGATGTTTGAAGAACGTAAATGTGGCCAGTATGGCAGAGAGCAAGAGATAGTACTACTAAGTCCTGTTCATT
>CATLBO010000100.1 GCA_949879025.1 uncultured Hungatella sp.
TGCAACTGCATTCTCTACAATAAAGTTTACAACTTTCATCCGAAGGGCGGACTCGTGGACAACGTCCTCACTGTAGTTTTCAATCAGAGTCGCCACATCATCATAGCCGTTGGACAAGGCTACTTCTTGAATATCCGCATCTTCTACAGTCAGGTTTTCTGCTTCTGCAATGGCATTTATTACAGCTCTCATTCTGCATTCTTCTTTTGCCATTTCCATCAGCCACTCTTCAAACTCTTCGGTCCCCATTCCGAAAAAGCTGCTGATAACAGTTTCCGTATCTACTCCATACATCTGGGCCATATCCTCGCAGCTTTTGTACTGCTCGTCATAGTATGCCTGAACCGCCTCTTGGGAAACATTCACCTCGCTGTCTGTGACCACCTTCTGCAGCAGGTTCGCCATCTTCTGGTTCTCCGCCTCAAGCCTGGCCATCTCTTCCAGGTCTTCCCGGATCGCTTTTCTGTACTCGTCTACAGTTGCGTATGAGGTGTTTTCTTTGATAAAATCATCGTTTAGCTCAGAAGCCGCAGACTCCTGCACCTTATTTACTGTCACCTCAAACACCACATCCTGGCCTGCCAGTTCCTCGCTGAAATACTGCTCCGGAAATGTCAGGTTCAAGTCAATCTTCTGGCCTGCCTTTGTACCAATAAGCCCGTCTTCAAAGCCGTCAATAAAGGAGCCTGAACCCAGAGTCAGATCGTATCCGCTGTCTGTCCCCCCTTCAAAGGCCTCGCCGTCTTTCTTCCCCACATAATCAATATTTACTACGTCCCCTGTCTCGGCTTCCCGGTCTACTTCCTTCAGCGTAGGATTTGCATCTACCAGGGCCTGGATCTCCGCATCCACTTCCTCATCGGTTATCTCTTCGGAAGCCGGCTTGTAAGACACGCCCTTATATTCCGCCAGGGTTACTACCTCTCCCGGATTTAAAGAAGCGGAACTTACATCAGCAGAAGACCCTGATTCTGCTGATGTGGCAGTCTCCTCTGATGAACTGGATTCTGTCCCTGCCGAACTGGATTCTGTCCCTGCCGAACTGGATTCTGTCTTTGCAGAACAACCGGATACCATCACCGCAGCCATAAGGCCGCAAATGCAGATTTTTAAGCTTTTTTTCATTTTCCTTCCCTTTTCTTTCTCTGCTATAGTTTTCGTTTTCTTCGTAGAGCGCAAAGGCTCAGGACAGAGTATAGCACATTCCCAAGGCAAATAAAAGGGGTTGCGGCAAGTTCACAAAAAATTCAGAATCCTGTCAGCTGCATTTCATGAGGATGATGCTGTCCCGCCCACATGCACAGCATCAGACAGGAAGCCCTCAGGGCTGACTGTGAATGAAATCCGCTTCTATCTTTCATTGCCGTCTCCCAGCTGGCTTTCAAGCCATGTTTCCATCTCTGCCCTGGAAGTCTGAGACTCAAAACGCTTTCCATCCAGCCATATTACTGAATCTGAGCAGAGGCCATGCAGATTTTCCGCACTGGAGCCAATCCCGCTGCTATGGGAAGTACAGAATGGGAGAATGGTCTTTCCCGAAAAATCATAGTTTTCCAAAAACGTGCTGACAATCCGGGGAGCCTGGCCATGCCATATAGGATAAGCAAGTACAATGGTTCCATAGCTATCCATCTGTTCCACGCTTCCTGATATCTGAGGCCTGACAGACTCATCATTCTGCTCCTGATCCGCTCTTCCGCCTGTATAATATGCCAGGTCTGCTTCCGTATACAGCTCTTGCGGCACAATCTCATAAAGATCCCCACCCAGGATTTGTGCAGCGTACTGTGCCAAAGTCCTTGTAGTTCCGGTACATGAAAAGTATACAACCAAAACTTTTTTGTTCTTATCCCCATCTGTCTCCTGCATAATATCTTGGGTACTCGCAAAAGGTTCTGACGCTTCCTGGAAACTCCCTGGCAACGTTTCCGGCTCCGCAACAGCAGCTCTTGATGTTTTTCCCCGTATCTCTGCTGCCGCAGTACCTGCGCAGCCGGTTAAAGCCGCCATTTCAATTCCCAAAATAACAGAATATATTACTCTGACCAATGTTTTCACGCTCTGCCCCTCCCCTCTTTTAAAGTTTTCAGCAGATATGCCATATTCTGCCCTAAAGCCTTCATGGTATTAAGTCCCTCTTCATCCTCCCTGACATCTCCCGGCATCTGTCCATAAGCCAGGGGCCAGTAGGAAGAGCCTACAAGGAACATATCCTGCAGCATAAAAAAATGATTCATGGCATCAAGCGCTGTTAATGCTCCGCCCCGCCGTGCTGCTGTTAACGCTGCTCCCACCTTATGCCGAAGAAGTTTTTCATTTCGGTTCATATCCGTAACCACAGACGCTCTTTCTAAGAAAGCCTGCATATTTGCAGAAATATTAGCCGTATAAACTGGTGAGCCAAGGAGAATTCCATCTGCCAGAGTCATTTTTTCAAATATCTCCTGAAACATATCCCTTTTATGAACACAGTTCTTTTTCCCGCCGCAGGCCCAGCAGGCCCGGCAGGGCTCTATGACTCTGCCGGAAAGCTGTACCATCTCTGTCTCAATTCCTGCCGTCTCCAGCTCCTCAAACACAATATTCATCAAAATCTCCGTATTGCCGTCTTTCCTTGCGCTGCCGTTAATTCCAAGAACTTTCATATTCCGCTCCTCTGTCTAATCAAAATTTTTAATACCAGTCATGTTTCTCGTTCCTGTCCAGTTCATTGATCCGCTCCATCTCCTCCTCTGTCAGTTCAAAATCAAACAGCTGTGTATTTTCCTTAATATGGTCCGGGTTGCTGGAGCCGGGAATGACCACAACGCCCTTTTGAAGGTTCCAGCGAAGAATAATCTGGGCTGATGATTTTCCATGGGCTTTTGCAATTTCAGAGATTACCGGTTCCCCAAGAAGCTCTGCCGTATATCCTCTGCCGCCAAGAGGGTACCACCCCTGCGTCACAATGCCCAGGCTGTGGATGTATGGAATCACATCATTTTCCTGATAGTAGGGATGGATCTCATTCTGAACCAGAGCCGGAGTGATATTTACCTGAGGCAGGAACTCCTCCAGTTCTTCCACGTACCAGTTTGACAGGCCAAGGGAACGGATCTTCCCGTCCTGCACCGCCTTTTCCATGGCCAGATATGCTTTCACGTCATTGTCTCCTGGATGATGCAAGAGCATCATGTCAATGTAACCGATATCCAGTTTCCTCAAAGCCTCCTCAATGGCTGCCTCCGGGTTCCTGTACTGGTTTGGGTACAGCTTTGTAATAACAAAGATTTCTTCCCGCGGCACACCGGAATTCCGAACTGCCTCTCCTACGCTTTCTTCATTGTGATACATATAAGCAGTGTCTATGAGGCGCACGCCGCTTTCCAGTGCTGCGGCGACGGAATCCACGCAGGTCTGTCCGGTCAGACTGTAAGTGCCGATCCCATAAACAGGCATTTCAAATCCGCTGTTAAGAGTTACTGTCTTTTTATCAAAATTAAAGGTATTGTTATTCGTCATTCCATCTTCTCCCTTCTCTTCCTGTACACTGCCAGGCTGTCTGTCCATAAAGCTGCTTTCTTCTGATTTCAGATTTTCCTTTGGTCCGGCTAACGCCTCTTTCGGCGATTTCCCGCACCCTGACAACATAGCTGCAAGGCTAAGCGCCAATATAAATTTCCACCATTCTTTCATATTGCACCTCCAAGTCACATCTTTTTCAGGCTGTACAGCAGATAGTCCAGACAGTCAATTTCCTTTTGTCCTTTATGAATACGGTCAAGCAGCGCCTGTCTGTGCCTGGTAAGAATAGGCACCATGTCCATGTACCGCCCGTCTATCATAAGGCTCATGCATCTCTGGGTGGTTTCCTTATCGCAGTCTGCGTCAACCAGGTTCTGATAGATTCTTCCATACACATCATTTACTTCTGCCATCTTTCTTCCTCCTGCTATTGCTTGTTGGTTTCATTTTAAATTACTTTTTCCTTAATATCAAATACACATAAAATATGTATAATCATACTTAAAAGGTATAATCAAACACATATTTAAATCAGCTTTCCATACTTGAAAAGCATAGTTCTTTCTGATATGCTAAAATTGGTAAAATCATTCCCGCAAAGGAGGAATCTTATTTGGACATTCGCATACTGCAGTATTTCCTGGCCGTTGCAAGAGAGGAAAGCATTACAAAAGCCGCCGATACACTTCGTATGACTCAGCCGCCTCTCTCCAGGCAGTTAAAAGATCTGGAAAAGGAAGTTGGCAAACAGCTTCTCATCCGGGGAAGCAAAAAGGTCACTTTAACGGAAGATGGCATGCTGCTTCGGAAAAGAGCCGAAGAACTGGTTGATTTAATGGAGAAGACAAAAGCAGAACTGGCTGCCTCCGATGAAAATATCAATGGGGACATCTATATCGGCTGCGGAGAGACGGAAGCTATTTCCTTTCTGGCCCAGTCCGCCCAAAATTTACAGGAAAAGCATCCTTTCATCCACTACCATATTTACAGTGGAGATGCAGAACGTGTCATGGAGCGGCTGGACAAAGGTCTTATTGATTTCGGCCTTTTAGTGGGGGATACGGATATGGCCAAGTATGATTACATAAAGCTGCCCGTAAAAGATCAGTGGGGCGTTTTAATGCGCAAGGACGCCAATTTGGCGGAAAAAAAGTCATTTGCCCAGAGGATCTGCAGGATAAACCGCTGATCCTCTCCCATCAGACTTCCGTAAACAACGAAATGTTTTCCTGGCTGAAAGCAGACAAATCCAAATTGAATATTGTTGCCACCTATGATCTGATCTATAATGCTGCCCAGTTTGTAAAGAAGGGATTCGGGTACGTGATCACTTTGGATAAGCTTGTCAGTACAGATGGAGACAGCTCTTTCTGTTTCCGTCCTCTTTCTCCTGCTATGAAAGCAGAACTGCACATTGTATGGAAAAAATATCAGATCCTCTCAAGAGCCTCAGCCGCAGTCCTGAAACAGCTGCAAAAAGAAATGGCAGAGACAGCAGACTAAGCCAGATCATACCAAAAAGGTATAGGCTGCCGGACAAAAGAAGTATTTTACTTCCCCAGTCATTTTTAGTACAATGACATCACATTGAACACGATGATTGGAGGCAGGGATCTATGATCTACAGAAAATTTAAAGAGTTAAAATTGTCCGCCCTTGGAATGGGCGCCATGCGTCTCCCTGTAATTAACGGCAATGATGGGATGATCGATGAAGCGGCAGCAGAGAAAATGGTAGCCTACGCCATGGAAAAAGGCATCAACTATTACGACACAGCCTGGGGCTACCATGAAGGACAGTCAGAGCTTGCTATGGGGAGGCTCCTAAAGCCTTATCCCCGCAAGGATTTCTGCCTGGCCACAAAGTTTCCTGGCTATGACCTTTCCAATATGGACAAAGCTCCGTCTATCTTTGAAGAGCAGTTAAGGAAATGCCAGGTGGAATACTTTGATTTCTATCTGTTCCACAATGTCTGCGAGATGAACATTGATGCTTACCTAGATGAAAAATACGCCATCTACTCTTACCTTATGGAGCAGAAAAAGACGGGACGTATCCGCCATCTGGGCTTCTCTGCTCACGGCAGCGCAGAAGTGATGAAGCGGTTCTTAGATATCTGCGGCAAAGATATGGAGTTCTGCCAGATTCAGCTTAATTATCTAGACTGGTCTTTCCAGGATGCCAGGGCAAAAGTGGGGCTTTTAAAGGACTATGGCATTCCAGTGTGGGTCATGGAACCCCTGCGGGGCGGCCGCCTGGCTTCTCTGCCGGAAGAACATGCCCAAACTCTTAAAAATCTCAGGCCCAAGGAAACGGTTCCGGCATGGGCATTCCGGTTTTTGCAGACCATTCCGGAAGTGGCTGTAACCCTTTCTGGCATGTCCAGTTTCCAGCAGTTAAAGGAAAATATTGATACGTTCCAGGAGGAAAGGCCTCTTGACGACGAAGAAATGAATACGCTTCTGAACATAGCTGGGAAAATGCTGGAGAAAAAGGTTCTTCCCTGTACCGCTTGCAGATACTGTACCACCCACTGCCCTAAGGGGCTGGATATTCCGTCTCTGCTGGCTTTGTACAATGAACACCGCTTTACACAAGGCGGCTTTATTGCGCCTATGGCCATGATGGCTCTGCCAGAGGAAAAACGGCCTGCGGCCTGTATCGGCTGCAGAAGCTGCGAGAAGGTATGCCCTCAGCAGATTAAAATCTCTGAAGCTATGAAAGATTTTTCAGAAAGAATCAGATAAAAGGAGGCTATGATTATGCCATTTCCAAAAGGTTTTTTATGGGGCGGCGCAGTGGCGGGCAATCAGTACGAGGGCGGCTATCAGTCTGGCGGCAGAGGGCTTTCCACATTGGATGCCGTCACCGGCGGCGGATACAAAAGGCCCCGCATGATGACATACCGCACAAAAGAGGGACAGCTTGGGGAATCACCCATTGACAGCTCTCTGACCGGTCAGATTCCAGAGGGAGCTATAGGTTTCATAAAGCCTGACACGTTCTATCCCAGCCATATGGCTACGGATTTCTACCACCATTACAAGGAAGATATCGCCCTTTTCGCCCAAATGGGTTTTAAATGCTTCCGCATGTCCATTAGCTGGTCCCGTATCTGCCCTAAAGGGATGTATGAGCTCAATGAACAAGGACTGGAGTTTTATGATCATGTGTTTGACGAACTGCTAAAGTACGGCATTGAACCTGTGGTAACCATTGATCACTTTGATATGCCTCTGTATCTAGCGGATCATTACGATGGCTGGTCTTCCAGGGAAGTGATCGACTTCTTCGTATTTTATGCCAAAACCGTGCTCCGCCGATATAAAGACAAGGTAAAGTACTGGATGACCTTCAATGAGATCAATGTGCTTTCCAGTTGGTGTCAGATCGGCATCCACCGCAATGATCCCCAGACCCTTTATCAAGCCCATCACCATATTTTCGTGGCCAGCGCCAAGGTCGTGGAACTGGGCCATAGGATTAACCCTGATTTTATCATCGGCATGATGGCAGCTGTGACTCCCAGCTATCCCATGACATGCAAGCCGGAGGATGTGATGGAGTCCATTCGTTTTAACCGTTCCAGAGAATTTTATATGGATGTTCAAGTAAAAGGATACTATCCTGCATACAAATTAAAAGAATTTGAACGAATGGGCGTTAATATAGTCATGGAAGACAATGATTTGGATATTATCAGGAAAGGAACCGTAGATTTCATCGGTTTCAGCTACTATATGTCCACTGTCTCCACCACAGACTCTGATGCTGAGAAAACCGAAGGCAACCAGTTTACAGCCTTTAAGAACCCTTACCTTGCCACCTCTGACTGGGGCTGGACTGTAGATCCTATGGGACTTCGGATTGCCTTAAGCCAGCTGTATGACCGGTATCACGTTCCTCTTTTTATTGTAGAAAATGGTCTGGGAGCTGCGGATACTGTAGAAGCCGACGGCCAGATCCTGGATGACTACCGCATCACCTACCTGCGTGACCATATTAAGGCCATAAAAGAAGCTGTGGAACTGGATGGGGTGGAGCTTATGGGGTATACGCCCTGGGGCTGCATTGACATTGTCTCTGCTGGAACCGGAGAGATGAAAAAGAGATATGGCTTCATCTATGTAGAGCGGTATGATGACGGAACCGGTGATTTTTCCAGAAGGAAGAAAAAATCTTTTGACTGGTATAAAAAAGTAATTGCTTCTAATGGGGAGGAACTGGGCTGATGCAGCCTGGCTTTCAAGTTGCAGGCACATGGGGTTCTCCCTCTTTTCATAAAAGCAGAGTGTATAGACTGGCTTTCTATACACTCTGACGCTAGATTCCTATTCTGTTGTAACTGTGCTGTCGGACATTTCTTTCTTGGCAATGAAGTACCATTTCCACGGCAATCCTTCACTCCTCCATTCCAGCTTTCATTGACAGATAGTATTTTTCAAATAAATTCATTATGGCTGTCCAGCATCAGTGTAAAAGGTCCGTCATTGACCAGTGACACTTCCATATAAGCGCCGAATATGCCCTGCTCTACCCGTTTTGCGTACTGTCTGCATCTTTCTACGGCATATTGGTAAAGATCTTTGGCCATTTGGGGAGAACCGGCTTTTATAAAGCTTGGGCGGTTGCCTTTCCTACAGTCCGCATACAGGGTAAACTGGCTTACCACCAGTATTTCCCCTTTCACATCTGCCAGGGACAGATTGGTTTTTCCGTTTTCATCCTGAAAAATCCGCAGTTTGCAGATTTTATCAATCATCCTGTCAGCAATCTGCCTGGTATCCTCTTCCTCCACTCCCAGAAGTATCAGGTATCCTGATCCTATGGAACCTACGGTCTGTCCTTCTGCAAAAACCTCTGCCTTTTTTACTCTCTGCAATACCACTCTCATTTTATCACTCCTTCTGTTTAGCTCCCCATTACTTAAGCAGCGCCCGCACATATCCAAGAAGATTCTCTGTTTCTTCCTCTCGGTTTAAAATTTCCCTTGCAAAAACCGGCATATCTGTAATCACGTTATCCACAGCCAGCACCCGCATCCGTTCCAGCTCTGCCTTATCATTGACTGTCCAGGCATGAACGCTTTTCCCTTCCTCATGGGCCAAAGTTACCAGGCTTTCGGTTATAAACCCTGAACGGATGCTGATTACGTCAATCTCATCATTTCTATAATATTCTCCATATGCCGCAGGAAGTATATAGCCTGTGCGGATATTGGGATTTATACTCTTTATCTGTTTTAAGCATTCCATATTTGTGGAAGTAATGATGCACTGATCCTCCATCTCATGCTCTTCCACCAGACGGCAGACTCTTTGAGGAAGTAAGCTTTCCGTTCCTGTATACTTTATCTCAATGTTCAGATTCAGCCGGCCCTTGGCATACTCCATAGCTTCTGCCAATGTAGGAATCTGTTCCCCTGAGTACTCCTCTGCAAACCAGCTTCCCACATCCACTTCCTTTAATTCTTCTAAAGTCATGTCTGATATTTCCATAGCAATGCCTGACACCCGGCGCAAATTTGCATCGTGGCAAAGAACTGCTTCGCCGTCCTTTGTCTCCTGTACATCGATCTCCGCCCAATCGGCCATTTCTTCCACTGCTGCCTTCAAAGCTGCCATAGTATTTTCTGGCGCAGACTTTGAGCTGCCTCTGTGAGCCGTGATCTCTGTCTGCACCACAAGGGAGCTGGAAAGGAAACTGCCGTTGCATGCGCTGTCAATAAGACCGGCTCCTGTTATAAAGCCTGCCGCAGCCAGAAAAAGCAGGCCGTTTTTCCGGCTCAGAAATGCTGTTCCTGTATCAAAAAAGTGCTGCCTGCCTATTTTGTTTTTTCCATACCGATAATACTGCACTGTCAAGTCAGCAAAATAGAACAGGCTGGCAGCCATGCTTGCCAGGGCCATAATGCTCCACTCCGCCCAGTCTGCCGCCCGCAGAAGAAATGCAAATTCCAGATCCTGCCTGACAAAAAGCACTGCCGCCAAAGCCATAATAACCACCAGCGCCACATAGCATGCCCCGGCACCAGCCGCAATAAGAAGCTGGGGAATCACAATTCGGACAATTATCCCTGTCTCCCTTCCCTTTAAAAGTTCTACACTGTCTCTTTTGCTGTCATAATAAAATTTCTGTTCTGTCATGCACCCATGGAATACGAAATAAGAAGGAATGACAGCAGCGATACAGATACACACAAAAAGAAATGCCCCACCCCACAGAAATGGATTGGCGGACATTTCCTCAATAACAAAATTTACCGGTTTCACATGAGTCAGGGTCCTATACAAATAGAAAATGTTCATAAGAAAAAAATCTGCTGCAGCAACTGCAAAAAGGCGGAAGTTCTTTCTCTCCAGCTGTTCTTTTGTGCTTCGGATTCCTTCGGAAAGAATCCGGAGAACCGGCATCTTTAGAGAATACACGGCTCCTGAATAGGCAGCCACCAATCCTCCTGCCTCCACCATAAGAAGCAAAAGGCCTGTAAAAGCAAGCACGAAAAGCACAGGAAGCGTCCAGGGGCTTAACAGAACCTTCTCCGCATTTTCCAGCGTTAAATAGCTGTATCCTGCCCTGCCCAGAGAAAACTTTATGCCGGCATTCAGAAGCTGCAGATAAATACAGGCAGCTGTCAGCCGGTATCCTATGTGAAACAGCAGCAGATTTCTGCTGTTAAACCGGATGATCTCACTTGTCTCGTGTAATAAAAGCCTCATTTATGTCATTCCCCGCTGTTCTCTATGGCTGTTCCACTCTAAAATATCCTGATTCAGCGAATACATTTTCGCATCCAGCATATCTACCATATCTGCGCAGGCTTTCAATTCCTGCTGCAGATATGCAGGCCCTTCTCCTTCAAATTTATAATAAATCTTATGCTCTAAACTGGCCCAGAAATCCATGGCCACAGTTCGTATCTGAATTTCCACTTTCGTCTCCACGGGACCGTCTGAAAGATATACCGGAATTGTGACTACCATATGATAGCTTTTATAGCCATTTGGTTTTGGATTTTTTATATAGTCTTTAACATACAGCACTGTTACGTCCCTTTGCCTGGATATCATATCGGCAATCTGATAGATATCCGAGGTAAAGGAACAGATAATACGGATTCCGGCTATATCGCTTAACTTTTCCGTCATATTGGAAACCGTCACCTCATACTTGTGGCGCTTCATCTTTTTGACAATGCTTTCTGCTGTCTTTAGTCTGGATTTTACGTGCTCAATGGGCGTGTAATTGTAAATGTGCACAAACTCGTTGTTCAGAATCTCGATTTTTACATTGATCTCCTTTAATGCTGAGTTGTACAGAAACATTAATGAATTCCACTGCTCCAGCTGGTCATACGTCTTGGGGATATTAGCCATCCTATCCTCCTTCTGTTATGCCTGTATCCAAGGAAGCGTGCTGATGCACACGCAGGTCTCTAGCCCATAGGCTGGGGACAATTTGTATCAAGGAAGCATGCCGACGCACACACAGGTCCCGGCCTGCTGGCCGGGGATGCTATATTATAGCTTCAGTCCTTTCAGCAGTGCGCCCAGGCCGGTAGAAACTTCCCCTGAACTTTTGTATTCGAAACGTACTGGGGTTTCTTCCTCTTCTTTGTCCTCCAGGCCTTTCATGGTCAGGCTGATCTTGCCGTTTTCTATGGAACGGATCTTTACTTTTACCTGCTGCCCTTCTTTCAGTACAACGCTGGGGTGCTTAATTCTCTGACTGCTGATCTGGGAAACATGAAGCAGGCCGGATACGCCGCCTTCCAGATTTACAAATGCACCGTAATCTTTCAGGCTGTCTACCGTCCCTTCTACAATGTCCCCTGCTTTATAGGAAGCAATCTTTTTCTGGCGCTCTTCGTCTCTGCGCTCTTTTAACAGCTCTCTGGCTGAAAGAACAAGACGCTTTTTCTCTGGATCTGCAGTGATGACATAGGCTTCGATGTATTTGCCGGTCCACTCTTCCAGTTTCTCTACATATTCTAAGGACAGCTGGGATGCGGGAATAAATGCCTGGATTTCGTTTAAATACGCAATAGCTCCGCCTTTTACAATCTCTTTGATCTTTACTTTTACCACTGTCTTGTCTGCCTGCATCTGACGAAGTTCCTGCCACTTTTCTGCGTTGGGGGAGCCTTCGGGTACATAGGTCTGGCTGCGGCGCTCATCGAATGCCTTGTAGGACTCTTCTAGTTCGCTGGCATAGTCAGCCATGGATTCGGCAGGGGCTGCGCTTGGCTCGGCGGCTTCCTGGGATACTGGTGCTTCGGTGGTAAGTACTTCTTCGTTTCTTAATTTTTCGCTCATGTTATTGGGCCTCCCTGTAGTTATTTTTGTTTGGTGTTTTTTGTAGGAAATGAAGATGCCTGGATCTTTGGTGTTTTTTTGGGGGCGTTTGGGCGGTTTGCTTGGGGGGGCTGGCTCGC
>CATLBO010000101.1 GCA_949879025.1 uncultured Hungatella sp.
TTATTAAAGTATGCTCTTTTTATGGAATAACAGAATAATTTGGGGTTTTTCCTTGAAATCACATATAAAAACAGCAAAAATGAAGCTGCCGCTTCACAAATTTTCATTCGTTAAAGCGACAGCCCCTGAACTTAAGAAAATGAATGTTAAACATTTGCATTATAACTCCAGGTTATGCCAAAAATTCCAAATAACTCTGAAATAATTTTGTAAGGATTATTGAAATATCTCTTCAAATGATATATGATGAAGAGAAACAGTTGAAGAACGACAAAAAGGGAGAGAATAGGGACATGGATTGCAGGATTGTTACTATCCCAGGCGACGGCATCGGGCCGGAGATCGTTAGGGAAGCGTGCAAAGTTCTTGATAAAACAGGACAGGTATTCGGACATAAGTTTCAATATACAGAGATTCTCATGGGAGGATGCTCCATTGACGCCTATGGGGTTCCGCTGACAGAGGAGGCCCTTGAGACAGCCAGGAAAAGCGACGCTGTACTTTTAGGAGCCGTAGGGGGAGATGTGGGCAATTCCCGATGGTATAACGTGGCCCCAAATCTTCGGCCGGAGGCAGGGCTTTTGGCCATCCGAAAGGGGCTGAACCTGTTTGCCAACATTCGTCCGGCATATCTTTACAGCCAGTTGGCTGACGCCTGCCCTCTGAAAAAGGAAATCATTGGGGACGGATTCGATATGGTGATCATGAGGGAACTGACAGGCGGCCTTTATTTTGGGGAACGTCATACAAGCAGCGTGGATGGAGTCATGACAGCTGTAGACACTCTTACATACAATGAGAATGAGATTCGGCGCATTGCAGTAAAGGCATTTGATATTGCCATGAAAAGAAGGAAGAAAGTTATCAGCGTGGACAAGGCCAATGTACTGGACTCTTCCAGACTGTGGAGAAACGTTGTGGAAGAAGTGGCAAAAGACTATCCGGAAGTGGAACTGTCCCATATGCTGGTGGATAACTGCGCCATGCAGTTGGTGATGAATCCGGGACAGTTCGATGTGATTCTTACGGAGAATATGTTCGGGGATATTCTGTCTGATGAGGCCAGCATGATTACCGGGTCCATCGGTATGCTGTCATCTGCAAGCCTTAATGAAACGAAATTCGGCCTGTATGAGCCAAGCCATGGCTCGGCGCCGGATATTGCAGGAAAAGATATGGCTAATCCCATTGCAACTATTTTATCAGCAGCCATGATGCTTCGGTACTCTTTTGATTTGGATGAAGAGGCAGACGCCATAGAGAGTGCTGTACAGAAAGTCCTGACAGACGGATATCGGACAGGAGACATTTACGGAGAGGGCTGTACAAAAGTAGGTACGGAAAAAATGGGAGATCTGATTGCTGACAATGTCTGCAGACAATAATCTGCGGCAGGGCGGAAAGAAAAAGCATAGTATATGAGGAGGAAACATGATGAGAAGCGACAATGCAAAATCAGGGATGCAGCAGGCACCTGCCCGCTCCCTTTATCGTGCCTTGGGACTGACTGAGGAAGAACTGGCAAGACCCATTGTAGGTGTAGTCAGCTCTTATAATGAAATCGTTCCGGGCCATATGAATCTGGATAAAATCGTGGAGGCCGTAAAGCAGGGCGTGTCCATGGCAGGGGGAACTCCTATTGTATTCCCCGCCATTGCGGTCTGTGACGGAATTGCCATGGGGCATGAGGGAATGAAGTACTCTCTGGTTACCAGAGATCTGATTGCAGATTCCACAGAGTGCATGGCAATTGCCCATCAGTTTGATGCCCTTGTTATGGTACCCAACTGTGATAAAAACGTTCCAGGCCTCTTGATGGCAGCAGCCCGCCTGAACATTCCTACAGTATTTGTAAGCGGCGGCCCTATGCTGGCAGGCCGTGTAAAGGGAGAAAAGAGGAGCCTGTCCAGCATGTTTGAGGCTGTGGGCGCCTATGCGGCAGGCACTATGACAGAAAAGGATGTGACGGAATTTGAGTGCAAGGTATGCCCCACCTGCGGTTCCTGCTCCGGCATGTACACAGCCAACAGCATGAACTGTCTGACAGAAGTGCTGGGTATGGGCCTTCAAGGCAACGGCACCATTCCAGCCGTATACTCAGAGAGGATTCGCCTGGCCAAGCATGCAGGCATGGCAGTTATGGAGATGTTAAAGCGAAATATCTGTCCCAGAGATATAATGACTGAGAAGGCATTCCACAATGCGCTTACTATGGATATGGCCCTTGGCTGCAGTACCAACAGTATGCTTCATCTTCCGGCTATTGCCCATGAGGCAGGTGTGGAATTAAATGTGGATATTGCTAATGAGATCAGCGCAAAGACTCCTAACCTATGTCATTTGGCACCGGCAGGGCCTACTTATATGGAAGACTTAAATGAAGCAGGCGGCATTTATGCGGTTATGAACGAGATTGCCAAATTAGATCTTCTGAATCTTGACTGTATGACTGTTACAGGAAAGACTGTAGGAGATAACATTAAAGGATGCAGAAACAGAAACCCGGAGGTTATCCGCCCAGTGGAGAATCCCTACTCTGAGACTGGCGGCATTGCGGTTTTAAGAGGAAACCTGGCGCCGGATTCGTGTGTAGTGAAGCGTTCTGCAGTGGTTCCTGAGATGCTGAAGCATGAGGGGCCGGCCAGAGTCTTTGACTGCGAGGAAGATGCCATTGCCGCTATTAAAGGCGGGAAGATTGTGGCGGGAGATGTGGTGGTAATCCGTTATGAAGGGCCCAAAGGCGGCCCAGGCATGAGGGAAATGTTAAATCCCACATCTGCTATTGCAGGCATGGGACTGGGCTCTTCAGTGGCTTTAATTACCGACGGCCGGTTCAGCGGCGCCTCCAGAGGCGCCTCCATTGGCCATGTGTGTCCGGAGGCAGCTGCAGGAGGCCCCATTGGACTAGTGGAGGAAGGGGATATAATCTCCATAGACATTAATGCTAATACCATTAATATGAAAGTATCGGATGAAGAATTGGCAAGGCGGCGTGCACACTGGACTCCCAAAAGCAAAGACGTGTCCGGTTACCTGAAACGCTACAGACGTCTGGTTACCAGCGCCGACAGAGGGGCAGTTCTTGAGGACTGATAAAAAGGGCCATGGCGGCTGATACATCAGAACCATCGTGATTGACGGACAAACGGAACAGTAAGGAGAGAAGAGACCTATGCAGATTTTAACGGGAGCGGAGATTGTAGTAGAATGTCTGAAAGAACAGGGTGTGGATACTGTGTTTGGGTATCCCGGCGGCTCTATTTTGAATATTTATGACGCTCTTTATAAACACCAGGATGAGATTACTCATATCCTGACTTCCCATGAGCAGGGAGCTGCCCATGCGGCAGACGGATATGCCAGAGCCACGGGAAAGGTGGGAGTATGTCTGGCAACTTCAGGCCCAGGAGCTACCAACCTGGTAACAGGAATTGCAACGGCATACATGGATTCCATTCCTATGGTTGCAATTACCTGTAATGTTGGGGTAAGCCTTCTGGGAAGGGACAGTTTCCAGGAGATTGATATTACCGGCGTTACCATGCCCATTACAAAATATAATTTTATTGTGAAAGATATTACAAAATTGGCGTCTGTAATCCGCCGCGCCTTTGCTATTGCCAAATCAGGCCGTCCGGGGCCGGTTCTGGTAGATATTACAAAGGATGTAACTGCCAATTCGTATGACTATGAATACGAGGCTCCAGAAGAAGTAGAGCGGCAGAAGGATACCATTGAGGATGAAGACATCGAACTGGCTCTTATGATGATAAAAAATTCCGAAAAGCCATTTATCCTGGTAGGCGGAGGAGCAAATCTGGCAGATGCGGCAGATGAGGTGCGGGTGTTTGCAGGGAAAGTACAGGCTCCTGTAGGAGATACGCTTATGGGGAAGGGGGCTTTTGACGGAACCAACGAACTGTATACAGGCATGGTCGGCATGCATGGAACCAAGGCATCTAATTTCGGCATTACGGAATGTGATCTGCTGATTGTGGTGGGGGCCAGGTTCAGCGACAGAGTTACAGGCAATACGGCAAAATTTGCAAAAAACGCCAGGATTCTCCAGTTTGATATTGACCCGGCGGAGATCAACAAGAATATCCGCACCGATGCCAGCGTAATCGGTGATCTGAAAATAATTTTAAGAAAAATAAATGCCCGCCTGGACCCTCAGAACCATGATGAATGGATCGGCCATGTGGAACGCCTGAAAGATATGTATCCTCTGAATTACAACAGAGATGTGCTGACAGGGCCGTCAGTGGTGGAAGCGATTTATGAGGCCACAGAAGGCGATGCGATTATTGTCACTGAGGTGGGACAGCATCAGATGTGGGCAGCTCAGTATTACAAATATAAAAATCCCCATACCTTGCTGACTTCCGGGGGCCTGGGAACCATGGGCTACGGCCTTGGGGCGGCGCTTGGAGCCAAGATGGGAAGAAAAGATAAGAAAGTGTTCAACATTGCCGGAGACGGCTGCTTCCGCATGAACATGAATGAAATAGCAACGGCCGCCAGGTACAACATTCCGGTTATTCAGGTGGTTATTAATAATCACGTTTTGGGCATGGTGCGCCAGTGGCAGACCCTGTTCTATGGGAAACGGTATTCACATACCATATTGAATGACCAGGTAGACTTTGTGAAGCTGGCAGAGGCAATGGGAGCAAAAGCATATCGGGTAACTAAAAAGGAAGAATTAAAATCAGTGCTGGACGAGGCTATGGAGCTGGATATTCCTGTGCTGATTGACTGCCAGATTCACTGCGATGACAAAGTATTTCCGATGGTATCTCCAGGTGCGGCTATCTCGGACGCATTTGATGATAAAGACTTAAAGATATAAAAATCTAGGAGGAGAATGGAGAAAGCTATGAGCAGAGTGTATAATTTCTCAGCAGGGCCGGCAGTGTTGCCGGAGGAAGTATTGAAAGAAGCGGCAGCAGAAATGCTGGATTACAAAGGAAGCGGAATGTCGGTGATGGAGATGTCACACCGCTCAAAGGTATATGAGACCATTATCCAGGAGGCGGAAGCTGATCTTCGGGAACTGATGGATATTCCAGACAATTATAAGGTGCTGTTTTTACAGGGTGGAGCTCATCTGCAGTTTTCCATGATTCCCCAGAACCTTATGAAAAACGGAGTGGCTGATTATATTATAACAGGACAGTGGGCAAAGAAGGCCTATAAGGAAGCCCAGAAATACGGAAAGGCCAATGCCGTAGCTTCCAGCGAAGATAAAACCTTCAGCTATATTCCAGACTGTTCCGATCTGCCTATTTCGGAAGATGCGGATTATGTGTATATTTGCGAAAACAATACCATATACGGAACGAAGTTTAAAGAGCTGCCTGACACGAAGGGCAAAACTTTGGTGGCAGATGTGTCTTCCTGCTTTTTGTCCGAACCGGTAGATGTGACAAAATACGGTATTATCTATGGAGGCGTTCAGAAGAATATCGGCCCAGCAGGTGTGGTTATTGTGATTATCAGGGAAGACTTGATTACAGAGGATGTGCTTCCGGGAACGCCTACTATGTGTCAGTATAAGATTCATGCCGATGCAAAGTCACTGTACAATACTCCGCCGGCTTATGGCATCTATATCTGCGGTAAAGTGTTTAAGTGGCTGAAAGCGAAGGGTGGATTGGCGGCCATGAAAGAATATAATGAGAAAAAGGCTAAGATCCTCTATGATTTCCTGGACAGCAGCAGCCTGTTTAAAGGAACAGTGGTAAAAGAGGACCGTTCTCTCATGAATGTTCCTTTTGTTACAGGCGATACAGAACTGGATGCCTTGTTTGTAAAAGAAGCGGCAGCAGCAGGCTTTGTAAACCTGAAAGGCCATCGCAGCGTAGGCGGCATGAGAGCCAGCATTTACAATGCTATGCCAATGGAAGGCGTGGAAAAGCTGGTTGCATTTATGAAAGAATTTGAGGAGGCGCATAAGGCATGAGAACAATTCACTGCATTAACAATATTTCCAAGTGCGGAACGGACTTATTAACCAATAAGTATACTATGACGGACTCTTTGGATAAGGCGGAGGGAGTGCTGGTGCGCAGCGCATCCATGCATGAACTGACGCTGCCTTCAGGGCTTCTGGCCATAGCAAGGGCAGGCGCAGGCGTAAATAACATTCCTCTTGATTCCTGTGCAGAGAAAGGGATCGTGGTGTTTAATACTCCAGGCGCCAATGCAAACGGTGTAAAAGAGCTGGTTCTGGCAGGTCTTTTCCTGGCTTCCCGTGATGTGGTGGGAGGCATCGGGTGGTGTCAGGGAATTAAAGATGATCCGAACATTGCAAAGACAGTGGAAAAGGGAAAGAAAGATTTTGCCGGGTGTGAGATCAAAGGCAAGAAGCTGGGGGTTATCGGCCTTGGAGCCATCGGCGCAGAGGTAGCCAATGCTGCCGCTGCCTTGGGCATGGAAGTTTATGGTTATGATCCGTATATTTCTGTCAATGCAGCATGGATGCTGTCCAGGGATGTAAAGCACATTACATCTGCTGATATTATTTACGAAGAGTGCGATTATATTACGCTTCACGTACCCCTTATAGATGCCACAAAAGAAATGATCAATGACGAAACTATTGCCAAAATGAAAGACGGCGTGGTGGTTCTCAACTTTGCCAGGGATCTGCTGGTTAAGGATGATGCTATGGCAGCGGCTTTGGAAAGCGGAAAAGTTCATAAATATGTGACAGACTTCCCCAATCCGAAATCAGTGAATATGAAAGGCGCCATTGCAATTCCCCACTTAGGAGCTTCCACTGAAGAGTCTGAGGATAACTGTGCCAAGATGGCGGTAAAAGAGCTGATGGATTATCTTGAGAACGGCAATATCCATAACTCAGTCAACTTCCCTAATTGTGATATGGGTGTGTGCCGGATGGCCAGCCGCATGGCAGTGTTCCACAAGAATATTCCCAACATGATCGGACAGGTAACAGGAACCCTGGCAGCAGCAGGAGTTAATATTTCAGATATGACCAACAAGAGCAAAGGCAAGTTTGCCTATACGCTGCTGGACTTGGAAAACAAGGTTGACAGCTCTGTTATTGAGAAACTGAGCGCCATTGACGGGATCTGCAGAGTGCGGGTGGTTAAATAGGATACGGTTTAAGAAAAAGGGGAACTGCGGTTCCTCTGATTTTAGGGGAGGAAGGATTATGGCAACAGTAAAACCATTTTTCTGCATCAGGCCGGAGGAATCTGCAGCCTGTAAAGTGGCGGCGCTGCCCTATGACGTGTACAACAGAAAAGAAGCCTGTGAAGCGGTGAAAGATAACCCGCTTTCTTTCCTGAATATTGACAGGGCGGAAACTCAGTTTGGAGATGAGGTGGGCACTTACGATGAGCAGGTGTACCAAAAGGCCAGGCAGCTTCTGGATGCCAGGATTCAGGACAAAACCTTTGTGATAGAAAAGGAACCTTGCTACTATCTGTATCAGCTGACCATGGATGGGCGGAGCCAGACGGGAATCGTCGCCTGCAGTTCGGTGGATGATTATGTAAATGGGATCATTAAGAAGCATGAGAATACCAGGGAAGACAAAGAGCTTGACCGGATTCGTCATGTGGAAGTGACAGGCGCCCACACAGGCCCTATTTTCCTGGCATACCGCCGCAATGAGATTCTGGCGGAGGTTATGGAGAAGGCCATGGCAGACAGGCCGCTGTATGATTTTGTGTCTGAGGACGGAATAGGGCATAAGGTATGGCGGGTTGCGGATAAGGGGCAGGTAAAAAGCATTGAGGATGCCTTTAAACATGTTCCTGCAACTTACATTGCTGATGGACACCATCGGGCGGCTTCAGCTGTCAAAGTAGGGCTGCGGTGCAGGGAGCAGCAGAAAAGCAAGGGACAAACAGTTACAGGAGAGGAGCCTTACAATTATTTCCTTTCGGTGCTGTTTCCGGAAGATCAGTTGATGATTATGCCCTATAACCGGGTAGTAAAAGATTTAAACGGATTATCCATGGAGAAATTCTTTACGGCAATTCATGAGAATTTTGACGTGGCTAAAGTGGAAAAAGCTTATGCTCCGGAGAAAAAGGGAACCTTTGGCATGTATGTGGGGGGAGTATGGTATCTTCTGAAGATTAAGGATCATCTTTGTACCAGTGATCCGGTAAAGGGGCTGGATGTTTCCCTGCTTCAGGATTACCTGCTGGGGCCTGTCCTTGGCATCGGTGACCCAAGAGTGGATAAGCGGATTGACTTTATCGGCGGAATCCGGGGCCTTAAGGAACTGGAGCGGCGGACAGAGGAAGACATGGCTGTGGCCTTTTCCATGTATCCCACTTCCATACAGGAACTGTTTGCAGTGGCAGATGCAGGGATGCTGATGCCGCCTAAATCCACATGGTTTGAGCCAAAGCTAAGAAGCGGTCTTTTTATCCATAGGCTGTAGAACAGATGCAGGCATTTTCTTTTTGAGAAAATGCCTGCTATTATTAAAAAGTTAGTACTTGACATTACCAAGTAGTTGGTATAATATAAAACTACAAGGAGGATGGAGCTGTATATGAATGCACAATTTAAGAAAGGCGTCCTGGAACTGATTGTGCTTGAGTCTGTCCGGCAGCGTGATATGTATGGATATGAACTGGTGGAGGAAGTGTCCAAGGTGGTAAATGTAAATGAGGGAACGATTTACCCTTTGCTGAAACGTCTGACTAATGAACACTATTTTGAGACTTATCTGCGGGAATCCACAGAAGGGCCCCCCAGGAAGTATTATCATGTGACTGCCGCAGGGATTTTATACCGGGACAGCTTGGAAAAGGAGTGGACAGAGCTGTCGGAGCGGGTGTGGAAGTTTCTCAGGCAGAACATGAGCGGAGAAAAGGATTAAAATAGCTGCTGACTTGGCGGCGGAATGGAGATAATGATGGATAAAAAAGAATTTTTATCAGAACTGGAAAAGTCTCTCTCCGTACTGCAGGAGGATGAACTTAGGGATATTGTCAGTGAGTATGAACAGCATATAGACATAAAGACAGAAAAGGGATTGACAGAGGCGGAAGCCATTGCAGACTTTGGCAGCCTGCAGGAATTGACGGCAGAGATTCTGGAGGCATACCATGTAAGGGCGGATTATGCTGAAGGAACCAAGAGAAGCAGAAAGAAGCAAGGGAAGAATCCGGGTCAGGATGGCCCAGAGAACTTTGAGAAGCTAAGAGAAATCGGGGAGAGAGGAAGCCTTACTTTGCGGGGCGGAATGAAAAGAGCCGGAAGACTGATTATCAGCGTCTTTCACTGGGGCTGGAGACAGCTGCGCCGTCCTTTTGTGTGGTTTGGCTGTTTTGTGGCGAAGCATAATCCTTGGCATGAAAAAACAAATGAAGCGGAGGCTGAGATGCTGTCGGCTTCTGCGGAGGATATGTCGGCTCCAGGCATGAGAGCGGAAGAACACGGAGAACCTGAAAGGGTGCGTAACAGCGTAGAAGCAATTATGACAGGAGCGATTCGAAAGAGAAAAGGGGATAAAGGAATGGCGAGCGGAGTCATGGTGAGAGACAGGGGGAAGTCAGCAGGAGAGGGAATCAGAGCTATTAGCAGAGGTATCAGCAGGATATTTCGTTGGGGAATGGAAGCTGTCCTGTGGGGGATTCGCCTGGTATGGAACGGATGCTGGGTTATGTTTTCTTTCTTTGCAGGAGGTTTTGGACTGATTAGTCTTTTTGGCACAGGACTTTTGGCAGTGCTTCTGATAGAAGGCTATCCGTTGGCTGGGGTGATGATTGGCTGTATGGGACTGGTACTCTGCATGTTTTCTGCAGCAGGCCTGGGCCTGACTCTGATGTGGCGTAAGCCTGCAGGAGAGGCGGTTAACGGGAGCGGGACGGAGGAAAGAACTCATAATCCGGAATACGGCAGGAGAAGAATACATAAGTCAGGCCATAGGCCGGGATTTGAAACAGGGAAAAGCTTTCAGGAAACCAAAGGAGCTGAGGGACAGGAGAGAAAGGGGAATGAACAGGATGCGTAAGATACAAAAAATTTTAGGAGGGATCTTTTTAGCAGGCGTTCTCCTGGGAGGTGTGGGTACAGGGATTGCCATGGTGGAATATTCTTCTCTGGCTTATGGAGGAGAGAAGCTTATCGGAGAAGACAGCCTGGTGACAAAAACTCTGGATTTTGATTTCGATCTGGATGGGAGAATATTGGAGATCGAAGGGGGACGCTATTGGGGAACAAACAAAGGGCAGGAGATAGAGGTTGACAATACGGTTCCTGCAGGAACAGTTCGCTTTGAAGTAACTTATAACCAGAAGACGGTAACTCCCAGTCTGGCATTTCAGGTATATGAAGAGGATGAGACTGAGAAAATATGGGAAGAGCAGCAGGATACGGAATATGAACAGGAGGAATGGGAGGAACCAGAGGCAGAGCTGGAATCTCAAATCGTGCAAATGCAAGAAGAGGATACGGACAGCCTGCAGCCGTTAGGGGAACAGGATGCTGCGGATAGATCCAGTGGGACAGAAGAAGAGGCTGAGGATTTACCCCAGGAAAAGAAGGAGCCAGGGAAGATGGGAACCGTGTATTTGACAGCTTCCTACCATGAAAATGGTTTTGCAACATTAATGGAAAATAAAGACTATATGCTGGAGGAACTGAAGCAGGGAAAGATATCCAGCTACAGCATGGCATATATTACGGATGTTAAAATCAGCGTAAACCAGGAGACTGTGCCGTATATTGAGGGATGCTATGTGATATATTAAACCATGCTGCTAAAGAAAGGGTGCCATAAAACTGTGAATACGGTTTATGGCACCCTTTTAAATTGGCAGAAATAAAAGCCAGAAGCAGAAAGAGCCTTATAAAAACAGATGCTCCGCCAGAATTTTCAGGCCTATAGCTATTAGAATAAAACCTCCGGCAAATTCCGCCTTGGATTTATATCTGCATCCAAATACATTACCTGCCTTCACTCCGGCGATGGATAAGAGGAAAGTAATAATGCCGATAAATGACACGGCAGGTATAATATTGACCTGAAGGAAAGCAAACGTCACGCCTACGGCCAGTGCGTCAATACTGGTGGCTATGGCCAGAACCAACATGTCTTTAAACGCCACGGATGCATCACAGGAATCTTCATCAGCATCCAGCGCTTCTTTGATCATGTTTCCTCCGATAACGGCCAGGAGAACAAAGGCGATCCAGTGGTCATAGGCAGTGATGGCATTCTGGAACCGCGCCCCCAGAACGTATCCGATGAAAGGCATCAGGGCCTGGAAACCGCCAAAGTACAGACCGATGATTAAGGCATGCTTAAAATTCATTTTCCCCATGGAAAGACCTTTGCAGATGGATACTGCGAAAGCGTCCATGGACAGGCCGACAGCAATAAGAAACAGTTCAAATAATGACATAGGAATCCTCCGGCATCATTTTTTATAATGGTTATGAAAGCTGAAATAAAAGAAGTCCTTCATTTTATCCTGCAAAATTAAACATAGTTTAGACGGTGCAGGATGGGTTGGTCAAGACTAACATATCAATATTATGTGAAGAGGATGCAAGGCTGACATTGAAAATGTTTCTGCATTTGTGAAAAATAGATATTGCATTTACAAATCGGTTATGTTAATATAATACAAATTTAATGCGGCAAAGCATGGAAAAGGCAGAGAAGGAGACTCTTGCCCCAGGAACTTCAACAGGAAGACGGCGTCACCGACTGAGAGCGCTGTCACGTCGGGCCGGGCAATAAGGGAACACTCTGGAGCTGGCATTCTGAATCATTGGCGTAAGCAGGATCTGCAGGTTTGTCACAGGCAGACAGGGCTCTGACGCCGCCAGTAGGGATGTCCGTTTGACATTCGTTACATGTCAAGAGTGGAGTTTCGGCTTTTGCATGGAGCCGATCTC